>NZ_LEKR01000077.1:0-8799 GCF_001580555.1 Stenotrophomonas sp. DDT-1 | reverse complement strand
GAAGCGCTGACCAACCTGTGCGCGGCCCCGGTCGATGCGCTGGATGAGATCAAGCTGTCGGCGAACTGGATGGCCGCGGCCGGTCACCCGGGCGAAGACGCGCTGCTGTACGACGCGGTGAAGGCGGTGGGCATGGAACTCTGCCCGCAGCTGGACATCAGCATCCCGGTGGGCAAGGACTCGCTGTCGATGCAGGCGCAGTGGCACGACCAGGGCGAAGCGCACAAGAGCGTGTCGCCGGTGTCGCTGGTGATCTCGGCGTTCGCGCCGGTCGCCGACGTACGCCAGCAGTTGACCCCGCTGCTCGACCGGGAGGTGGACAGCGAGCTGTGGCTGATCGGCCTCGGCGCCGGCAAGCAGCGCCTGGGGGGTTCGATCCTGGCCCAGGTGCATGCCGACCACGGCGACCTGCCGGCCTTCGCCGGCGCCGCCCCGGACCTGGATGATCCGCAGCGCCTGCGAGGTTTCTTCGAACTGATCCGCGATGCACGCCAGTCCGGCCTGCTGCTGGCCTACCACGACCGCAGCGACGGTGGTGCCTTCGCCGCGCTGTGCGAAATGGCGTTTACCTCGCGCCTGGGCCTGGACATCACCCTCGATGCCTGGGGCGATGATCCGTTCCGCAGCCTGTTCAACGAAGAACTGGGTGCGGTGGTTCAGATCGCACGCGAAGACCGCGCCGCGTTTGCCGACCTGGTCGAACGCCATGCACTGACCGAATGCGCGCAGCGCATCGCCAAGCCGACCACCGCACCGGTGGTGCGCGTGTCGCTGGGCGGCGAGAACCTGGCCGAGTGGCGCTGGGAGGCCTTGTTCGACGCCTGGTGGTCGGTCACCCACGCGATGCAGAAGCGCCGCGACAACCCGGCCAACGCCGATGCCGAGCGCGAGGTCGCGCGTGCCTTCAACGCACCGGGCCTGAAGCCGAAGCTCAGCTTCGACCTCAACGAAGACGTGGCCGCACCGTTCATCAGCACCGGAGCGCGTCCGCGCGTGGCGGTGCTGCGCGAGCAGGGCGTCAACGGCCAGATCGAAATGGCCAATGCCTTCGAACGCGCCGGCTTCCGCGCCTTCGACGTGCACATGAGCGACCTGATTGAAGGCCGCGTGGCCCTGCAGGATTTCACCGGCCTGGTGGCCTGTGGTGGCTTCAGCTATGGCGACGTGCTCGGTGCCGGCCGTGGCTGGGCCACCTCGATCCTGGAGCGCAGCGCACTGCGTGATGCCTTCGCCGCGTTCTTCGCGCGCGAAGACAGCTTCGCGCTGGGCGTATGCAACGGCTGCCAGATGATGAGCCAGCTGAAGAACATCATTCCGGGTGCCGAGCACTGGCCGCAGTTCCGCCGCAATGCCAGCGAGCAGTTCGAAGCCCGTACCGCGCTGCTGGAAGTGGTGGAATCGCCGTCGATCCTGCTGCGTGGCATGGCCGGCTCGCGCCTGCCGGTGGCGGTGGCGCATGGTGAGGGCCAGGCCGTGTTCGACAATGCCGTCGACCAGGCTGCTGCACGTGTCTCGCTGCGCTACATCGATGGCAATGGCAAGGTGGCCAGCCAGTACCCGCTGAACCCGAACGGTTCGCCGGACGGCATCACCGGCCTGACCAGCAGCGACGGCCGCGTCACCATCATGATGCCGCACCCGGAACGTACCCCGCGCGCGCTCAACCTGAGCTGGGCACCGGCGGAATGGCAGGGTGATTCGCCGTGGATGCGCATGTTCCGCAACGCGCGGGTGTGGTGCGGCTGATCGCATCGTTCCGCGCAGGCCGCAATGCCACCGCGTATGGAAAAACCCGCCGCTTCGTCGGCGGGTTTTTCTTTGCACGCGTGAAACCCTTGTCGCGCCCGCTAGTTACATCGGTTTTCATGCGCCAGCGGTCCGTCACGTGTACCTAACAAAATACTTTTATAAACACGCGAAATGGTGAACTGCTTCACGGCAATAGCATTTGTCGTGTCAAAGTCTTGACGATCTGCAAAGTTGCCGTTAACACTTGAACCCCGTTTCAGAACCATTCATTCCGCAGTAACCGCTCGGCGTACGCGCTCGGTTTTCTGTCGCTGCGCGCCGTTCGGCAATACCCCGCAGTAAATCACGCGAAAAAACGCCCCCAGGGGACGTTGGGCCAGAAGGCCCGGCGGTGGCGTTGCTTTGCCCAAAACCAGTCCAATCAGGAGCCGTACCGATGAATCGGATTTATCGCAAGGTCTGGAACAAAGCATTGGGTCAGTTGGTGGTGGCCTCGGAACTGGCCTCCTCCGACAGCAGCGGTGGTGTTGTCGACCAGCGCCGCGATACGACATCGGCCACGCCCGCGCTGTTGGCGGTGGCACTGGGCCTGGTATTGGGATTGGGCATGAGCGGTTCCGCCATTGCGCAGTCGGTGCAGATCGGCGGCAGCGCCACCTGCGTGGCATTCAGCGGCAAGCTGCTGGAAAAATGCCTGGTGGAAGGCTCCGCCAGTGCCAAGGGCAGCAACGCGGTGGCGATCGGCAGCAACAGCAGCGCCACTGCCGCCAACAGCGTGGCGTTGGGCGCTGGCTCCAAAGCAGCGCGGGCCAACACCGTGTCCGTTGGCGATGCCGGCAAGGAACGGCAGATCACCAACGTGGCTGCAGGCACCCAGGCCACCGATGCGGTGAACAAGTCACAGCTGGATGCGCAGGCGCGCGCCACGCAGGCCGCGCTGGCGGACGTCGCCGCAGATGGAAGCCGCTATTTCAAGGCCGATGGCGCAGGTGATGACAGCGACGCGGCGAAGATCGACGGGCAGGGCGCGGTTGCAGCGGGCGCCGGTGCGCAGTCGTTGGCCAATGCCACCACCGCCATCGGTACCCAGGCGATTGCCGCCGGCCTGGGCGCCAGCGCGTTCGGCCAGGGCGCATTGGCAATCGGTGACGCCAGCGTGGTGGTCGGGCAGAGTGCTGCCGCGTTCGGTCTTGGTGACACCGCCGTCGGCGCCAGTGCCTATGCCGCAAGCGAGAATGGCGCGGCCACCGCCCTGGGCGCGCTGTCCGAAGCCACTGCCGATGGCGCCACTGCCGTGGGTGGCGGTGCCGTGGCGATGGGCCCGGGCAGTACCGCACTGGGCCGCGGCGCCACCGCCGCCAATGAAGCATCGATCGCGGTGGGTGCGTTCAGCACCGCCGTGGGTGAGTACAGCGCCGCGCTGGGGTCAAACTCGGCGGCAGTTGCCACCGGCAGCGTGGCGCTCGGCGCCGGCTCGCTGGCCGACCGTGTCGACACCGTGTCGGTCGGCGCCGCCGAATATGGTCTGACCCGGCAGATCACCAGCGTCGCGGCGGGTACTGAAGATACCGACGCGGTCAATGTCGGCCAGTTGAAGGACGTGGCTGCCGTGGCCGATGCCACCGCCAAGCACTTCCAGGCCACGGGCAGCCGCAACAGCGATGCGGGCGCGCTGGCCGAAGGTGACGAGGCACTGGCGGCCGGCGAGGCGGCCAACGCCATCGGCAATGGCACCACCGCCGTGGGTGCCGGTGCCACGGCCGTTGCGCAGAACGCCACCGCCGTCGGCAACAACGCGCTGGCGTCGGGCCAGAACAGCGCCGCGTTCGGCAACAACGCACAGGCGAACGGCCCGGGCAGCGTCGCCGTCGGTGGTGCTGCGGTGGATGCCGATGGCAATCCGCTGATCACCAGTGGTGGCGTGCCGGTGGAAACCGGCGCCACCAGCGCAGGCGTCGGTGGCACTGCAGTCGGCGCCAGTGCCGAAGCCAGTGGATTTGCGGCGTCGTCCTACGGCGTTGGCGCGTATGCCGCCGGTGCGCAGTCGTCCGCATTCGGTGCGGTCGCCAATGCCATCGCTGACTACTCCACCGCACTGGGTACGCAGAGCACCGCCACCGGTACCAGCAGCGTCGCCATCGGTGGCCCGGCCGACCTGATTCCGGGCCTGGGCTTCTTCGTGCAGACCCAGGCCAGCGGCGAAGCGGCGACGGCCGTCGGCGCCGGTGCCATCGCCAGCGGTGATCGTGCGCTGGCCAACGGCAGCCTGACCGAAGCGTCCGGTGCGGAATCCACCGCCGTCGGCTACTTCGCCTATGCCCCGGGTGAGAATGCCAGCGCGCTCGGTGCGCAGACCTGGGCCAGCGGCGCGCAGAGTACCGCCGTCGGTTATTACGCTACCGCACGCGGTGCCAACAGCGTTGCACTGGGTGCGAATTCCGAGGCCGTCCGTGCCAACAGCGTAGCGGTCGGCAGCGCCGGCAACGAACGGCAGATCACCAGCGTTGCCGCGGGCAGTGAAGCCACCGATGCGGTCAATCTGGCCCAGTTGAAGGGCGTCGCTGCCGTGGCTGATGCCACCGCCAAGCACTTCCAGGCCACCGGCAGCAGCAACAGCGATGCCGGTGCGCTGGCCGAAGGCGAAGATGCGCTGGCCGCCGGCGAGGCGGCCAATGCGATCGGCAATGGCACCAGTGCACTGGGAGCGGGCGCCGTTGCCATCGCGCAGAGCGCCACTGCCGTCGGCAGCAATGCGCTGGCTTCGGGGCAGGGCAGCGCGGCCTTCGGCGCGGCGGCCACCGCCAGTGGCAGCAACGCCACCGCCCTGGGAACGCAGAGCAGCGCCACCGGCGCCGGCAGCGTCGCCATCGGTGGCCCGGCCGACATCGTGCCGGGCATGGGCCTGTATGTGCAGACGCGGGCCAGCGGTGTGTCCTCCACCGCGGTAGGCGGCGGTGCGGTCGCCAGTGGTGACCGCTCGTTGGCCAACGGCAGCTTCACCGAAGCGGTGGGCGCGGAATCCACCGCGCTGGGTTACTTCGCTTATGCCGCAGGCGACAACGCCAGTGCAATGGGTGCGCAGACCTGGGCCATCGGCAAGGACAGCACGGCCATCGGTTACTACGCCACCGCTGGCGCCGAAAACAGCGTCGCGCTGGGCGCCTATTCGGGCTCCAATCGGGCCAATACGGTGGCCGTGGGCACCAATGGCAATGAACGCCAGATCGTCAGCGTGGCCGCGGGTACGCAGGCGACGGATGCAGTGAACAAGGCGCAGCTGGACGCTGTGGCAAGCACCGCCGACGGCACCGCGCGCTTCTTCCAGGCACAGCCCGAAGCGGGCAGTGATGCCGGTGCGTTCGCCGAGGGCGAAGGCGCGGTCGCGGCCGGTTCGTCGAGCAATGCGATTGGCGCCGGCGCGGTTGCACATGGCGCTGCCGCGTCGGCGATCGGTGATGACAGCGTGGCGGTGGGTCGCAACAGCAGCGCCACCGGCAACGGCGGTGTTGCCATCGGTGGCCTCGGGCAGGCCTACGATGAGTACAACCAGCCGATCATCGGCGCCGACGGCAAGGCGCAGCAGGTGGGCACCACGGCGGCCGCCGATGCCACGGCGGTCGGCAGCGGTGCACAGGCCACCGGGGCTGCCAGCAGCGCGTTCGGCAATGCCGCCAAGGCCAGTGGCGACAACAGCTTCGCGGCAGGCGGCAAGTCGCGTGCCACCGGCAGCTATGCGGTCGCGGTCGGTGACAGCGCCTTCGCCAGCAGCGATGACAGCACCGCTGTCGGTGGTTACAGCTGGGCGACGGCCAGTGGCGCAGCAGCGTTCGGTTCGGGTGCGTGGGCCACCGCCACCAATGCCTCGGCATTCGGCAACGCGGCCTGGGCCAGCGGCAGTGGTGCGACCTCCATCGGCTACAACAGCTGGGCCAATGGTGCCAGTTCCACTGCGGTCGGCCGCGGTGCGTTCGGCTATGGCGACAACAGCGTGGCACTGGGCTTCCAGGCGCTGGGCAACAGCCTCAACAGCATTGCCATCGGCACCAACACGGTGGCCGGTGGTGAAAGTGCGATTGCGTTGGGCGCCGGCAGCAACGCCAGCGCCAGCAATGCTGTCGCGCTCGGTGCCGGTTCGGTTGCCAGCCGTGCACGCACGGTGTCGGTGGGCAGCAGCGGCAACGAGCGGCAGATCACCAACGTCGCTGCCGGTACCCAAGCCACGGACGCGGTGAACAAGGCACAGCTGGATGCGGTCGCGAGTACCGCCACCACCACCAGCCGCTTCTTCCAGGCCAGTGGCAGCGGCGACGACGTAGCCGGTGCGCTGGTGGAAGGTGACAACGCGCTGGCCGCCGGTGATGCGGCCAACGCCATCGGCAACGGCGCCACCGCGCTCGGCAGTGGTGCCAACGCGCTGGCCAACAACGCGCAGGCGATCGGTTTCAACGCGCTGGCCAGCGCCGCCAACGCCAGCGCCGTCGGTGCCAACGCCCAGGCGACCGGTGAGTACGCCACCGCGCAGGGTGCGGAAAGCGAAGCCAGCGGCGAGCAGAGCGCGGCGTTCGGTGCCGCCAGCATCGCCAGTGGTGCCGGCAGTACCGCCAACGGTGTGTTGTCCGAAGCCTCCGGCGAGGAAGCCGTGGCGGTGGGCTACTTCAGCAACGCCAGCGGTAGCGGCTCCACCGCGGTCGGCAGCGAGAGCGTCGCCAGCGGCACCGCGTCGGCAGCGTTCGGCATCGGCGCAGAAGCGACCGGTGGCTACAGCACCGCCATCGGTGGCTATGCGCAGGCCTCGGCGTTCAATGCCACCGCCTTCGGCAACTTCGCCAATGCCTCCGGTTCCAACAGCGTGGCGCTGGGCGGCGACTCCGAGGCGTCGGGTGCCTACAGCACCGCCACCGGCCAGGGCAGCCTGGCCACCGGCACCAACAGCGTCGCCGTCGGCGGTTCGCTGTTCGGCGTGCTGGCCACCGAAGCATCGGGCAATTACTCCACCGCCGTCGGTGGTGGCGCCTGGTCCGGTGGCATCAACAGCACCGCACTGGGCAACGCCGCCGAATCGCGCGCGGCCAACAGCGTGGCGCTGGGCGCCGATTCGATCGCGGACCGCGACAACACCGTGTCGGTGGGCGGTGGTGGCAATACCCGCCAGATCACCAACGTGGCCGCTGGCACGCAGGGCACTGATGCGGTCAACAAGAACCAGCTCGACGCAGTAGCGGCTGCAGCGGAAAAGACCAGCAGGCAGTTCCAGGCCAGTGGCAGCGCCGATGGTGAAACCGGCGCCCTGGTCGAGGGCGACAACGCGCTGGCGGCCGGTGATGCGGCCAACGCCATCGGCAACGGTGCCACCGCACTCGGCAGCGGCGCCAATGCACTGGCGGCCAACGCCACGGCGGTCGGCATCGATGCGCTGGCCACCGGCAACAACGCCGCAGCACTGGGCAGTACCGCACAGGCCACCGGCGAAGACAGCCTTGCGCTCGGTACCGGCGCAAGTGCCAGCGAGCTGGGTGCCAGCGCCGCGGGTGCGCGTGCACAGGCCAGTGGTGCGTACAGCACCGCGACCGGCACCGAATCCAACGCCAGCGGCACGCAGGCACTGGCCAGTGGCTTCCGCAGTGCGGCCTCCGCCGATGGCACCACCGCGGTCGGTGGCTACGCTGAAGCCAGCGGTCGCCTCGGGACCGCGTTGGGCTACGGCTCGGCGGCCAGCGGTGCCAACACCACGGCAGTGGGCTTCGGCGCCGCCGCGGCCGGTAGCGGTGCCGTTGCGGTCGGCCAGTCCAGCGAAGCCAGTGGCGCTGAGAGCGTGGCCATCGGTGGCAGCACCTTCTTCGGCCTGATCCCGTCGCGCGCCAGCGGCACCGGCGCGGCGGCCTTCGGTGCCGGCGCCTGGGCGACCGAAGATTACGCCACCGCGATCGGCTGGAATTCGTGGGCGGATGCGGCAGATGCCACGGCACTGGGCGCCAGTGCCACCGCCAGTGGGTTGAACAGCGTGGCGCTGGGCGCCGGCTCCAAGGCCGAGCGCGACAATACCGTGGCCGTGGGCACCGCGGGCGGTGAGCGCCAGGTGACGCATGTGGCGGCGGGCACCGAGGCGACCGACGCGGTGAACAAGGGCCAGCTGGACGCGGTTGCCAGCGTTGCCGACAGGACTGCCCGGCAGTTCCAGGCCAGCGGCAACGCCGATGGCGAAGCCGGTGCCCTGGTCGACGGCGACAACGCACTGGCCGCCGGCAACGCGGCCAACGCCGTCGGCAACGGCGCCACCGCGCTGGGCAGCGGAGCCAACGCCATGGCCGTCAACGCCACGGCGGTAGGCTTCGATGCCCTGGCGACCGGCAGCAACGCGGCGGCACTGGGCAACAACGCGCAGGCCAGTGGTGTCGATAGCGTGGCGGTGGGCAGCGGTGCCAGCGCCAGCGAACTCGGTGCCAGCGCCAGCGGCGCCGGTGCCCAGGCCAAGGGTGCCTACAGCACCGCCAGTGGTGCGCAGGCCACGGCCAGCGGCACGCAGTCGCAGGCCAGCGGCTTCCGCGCCAACGCCTCGGCTGACGGTGCCTCCGCGCTGGGCAGCTATGCCGAAGCCAGTGGCCGGCTTGGTACGGCGGTCGGCTACGGCAGCAAGGCCACCGGTGCGAATGCCACCGCAGTGGGTGTCAGCGCCAATGCGTCGGCGGCCGGCAGCATCGCACTGGGTGCCGGCTCGGTGGCTGATCGTGCCAATACCGTGTCAGTGGGCAGCAGCACCAGTGATCGTCAGATCACCCGTGTCGCCGCCGGTACCGAGCGCACCGACGCAGTCAATCGCGGCCAGCTCGATGCGGTCGCGGCGACCGCCGATGGCACCGCACGCTACGTCAAGGCCACTGGTGCGGGTACCGCCAGTGCCAGCGGCAGCGATGCCGCTGCGGTCGGTTCGGCCGCCACTGCCAGTGGTGCACGCAGCAATGCGCTGGGTGCCAACGCCATGGCCATCGGCAACGGTGCGCTTGCGCTGGGCAACAGTGCCGGCGCATCCGGTGCGAACTCGGTGGCGCTGGG
>NZ_LEKR01000076.1:0-9248 GCF_001580555.1 Stenotrophomonas sp. DDT-1 | reverse complement strand
GCGCTGCGAGCCGCGCGAGGCGCGTGGCGTGTTCAAGGCGCGCTGAGGCTCACACCCGCCAGGCCGGCGCCATGCCGGCCTGCAGGTGCTCGAACAGCGCGCGGATCTTGGCGGTGAAATCGCGGCGGTCGCTGACGCAGAAGTAGACTTCCATCGGTTCCGGGCGCCACGCGGTGTCGGCGCCGAACACCGCCTGCAGGCGGCCATCGCGCAGGTACGGCTCGGCCACGAATGCGGCGAGCCGGGTGATGCCGGCACCGGCCGCCGCCAGCGTCGCCAGCGCATCGATGTCATCGCAGACCATGCTCGGTGGCAGCGCGGCGTCCACGCGCTGGCCGTCCTTCAGCAGGCCCCAGCGCAGCGGCCGGCCATCGGTCGGGAAGCGGTGCAGCAGCCCGCGATGGCGACCCAGTTCGGCGGGTTCCTGCGGCGTGCCATGGGCCTGCAGGTAGGCCGGCGCGGCACAGAACACGAACGGCACGCGCGCCAGCTGCCGTGCGACCACACCGTCCTCCAGCTGCGCGCCGATGCGGATGCTGGCATCTACCGCCTCTGGACCATGCTGCACGGCGCGGTCGGTCAGGCGCAGCTCCAGCTGCAGCTGCGGGTAGCGTTGCTGCAGCGACGGCAGCAACGGTGCCAGCACGTGGCGACCGAACGCGCTGCTGCTGGCGATGCGCAGCGGCCCGGCCGGTTCGATATCACCGGCAGTGACTCTCGCCTGCGCGCGCGCCAGGTCGCCCTCGATATGGCGCACCTGCGCCAGGTACAGCGCGCCGGCCTCGCTGAGGGCGAGTTGGCGCGTACTCCGGTTCAGCAACCGTACGCCCAGATGGGCCTCCAGACGGTTGATGTTCTGGCCGACAGCGGTGGCGCTGATGCCAAGGGTACGGGCCGCAGCGGCGATGCTGCCGGTCTCTGCGGTGCGGGTGAAGCTGCGGATCAATTGCAACAGGTTCATGACCGACCAGCTTGCCACGGTGATGGCCAAGTATCGCTTGGGACAGAACCAAGCCCTTCGCTTGCATCGGTGACCATCGCTCCGATCGACACCCTGCTGGCCTACACTGTGGCGATGCGCCCCGACTCCATCCTCACCCTGTCCTGCCCCGACCGTACCGGCATCGTCTACCGTGTGTCCGGCCTGTTGTTCGACCACGGCTGCAACATCCTCGACGCCCAGCAGTTCGGCGACGAGGAAAGCGGCCGCTTTTTCCTGCGCGTGCATTTCGACCGCGACGCCGGCCTGCCGCTGGAGACCGTGCATGCCGCGATGGCCAAACTTGCCGAAGGCTTCGGCATGGACTGGCAGCTGCATGACGGCCGCCGCCGGGCACGCCTGCTGGTGCTGGTCAGCAAGCAGGGGCATTGCCTCAACGACCTGCTGTTCCGCGCCCACAGCGGCCAGCTGAAGGTCGACATCGCGGCAGTGGCGTCCAACCACGCCGACTTCGCGCCATTGGCCGCGTCCTACCAGGTACCGTTCCACCACCTGCCAGTGACCGCCGATACGCGTGCGGTGCAGGAGCAGCAGATCATCGACCTGGTCGAGCGTGAGCGCATCGACCTGGTGGTGCTGGCGCGCTACATGCAGATCCTGTCCCCCACGCTGTGCCGTGCGCTGGCCGGCCGTGCGATCAACATCCACCACAGCTTCCTGCCCAGCTTCAAGGGCGCGCAGCCCTATCACCAGGCGCACGCGCGCGGGGTCAAGATCATCGGTGCCACCGCGCACTACGTCACCGAGGATCTGGACGAAGGCCCGATCATCGAACAGGACGTGGCCCGCGTTGACCACGCCATGGCGCCGCGCGAGCTGGTGCGGCTGGGCAGCGACACCGAATCGCTGGTGCTGGCACGCGCGGTTCGCCGCCATGTGGAGCACCGCATCCTGCTCAATGGGCATCGCACGGTGGTGTTCCGGTAATCGCCCATCCCGCGTCCGCCGGGCATGGCCCGGCGCTACCACGGGTGCTATCCGGTAGTGCCGGCCGCTGGCCGGCAACTGCAGAGATCCCGAGGTTGCCGGCCAGCGGCCGGCACTACCGAATCCTGATTTCATCCAATGAAAAGCCCCCGGTTCGGCCGTCCCGCGATCTGTAGGGGGGCGTAGTTAGGGGGCTGGATGAATCGATTGTGTTGTTGTGGGCAGGAGCGCGCAAGCGGCATAAGCGACGTGCGCGGTAGCGCCGGGCCATGCCCGGCGGTCACGCCTCAGACGATCGCGATCCCCGCCTTGCCCAGCGCTTCGCGCACCATCGCGTCGTTGGCTTCGGTCACCGGCCGGGTCAGGTCCCACAGGAACTTCACCCGGAAGCCGGATTTCACCGCGTCCTGCGCGCTCCACAGCACGCAGTAGTCGCGTGCCAGGCCGCACACGTGCACTTCGCGGATGCGGCGCTCATGCAGCCAGCCGGCCAGGCCGGTGGCCGGGCGCTCGCAATCGGCGCCGTGGTTCTCGCGGAAGGCGCTGTACGAATCCACCTGTGGGCGGGTGCCCTTGCGCAGGATCAGGTCGGCCACGGTCCAGTCCACGCCCGGGTGCAGCGCGGCGCCATCGCTGCCCTGCACGCAATGGTCGGGCCACAGGGTCTGTGGCTGCGCGTGCAGCAGGATGGTCTCGAACGGTCGCTTGCCGGGGTGCTGGCTGGCGAACGAGGCGTGGTCGGCCGGGTGCCAGTCCTGGGTCGCCACCACGGTGCGGTAGCGGCGCTGCGCCAACAGATCGGCAATCGGTGCCACCAGCGCATCGCCCTGGTCGCAGGCCAGCGCACCGCCCGGCATGAAGTCCGGCTGCAGGTCGATCACAAGCAGGGCGACATCGGCGGGCAGGGCGGTCATGGCGGTTCCGGTACAACAGAAGGGGCGACCAGCGTGGCCGCCCCATGCCTGCACGTCAATCGCCCTGCGGCGCCTCAGCGTCCTGCCCGTAGTACAGCAGGCCGATCCGGATCCGCTCGCGGCCGTTCTCTCGGCGATGGCGGTTGGCATCGCGCAGCGAGTACACGCAGCCGCAGTACTCCTGCTGGTAGAACTGCTCGCGCTTGCTGATCTCGATCATGCGGCTGGCACCGCCGCCCTTGCGCCAGTTGTAGTCCCAGTACTGCAGGCCTTCATAGCGCGACGCCGCACGGATGCCGCAGTCGTTGATCTGCGCCATGTTCTTCCAGCGCGAGATGCCCAGCGACGAACTGATGGTGTCGTAGCCGTGCTCGTGCGCGTACAGCGCGGTGCGTTCGAAACGCATGTCGAAGCACATCGTGCAGCGGATGCCGCGCTCGGGCTCGTTCTCCATGCCACGCGCGCGGCTGAACCAGTTGTCGGTGTCGTAGTCGCAGTCGATGAACGGGATGCCGTGCTGCTCGGCGAAGCGGATGTTCTCCTGCTTGCGCAGCTCGTACTCCTTCACCGGGTGGATGTTGGGGTTGTAGAAGAAGATCGCGTAGTCGATCCCGGAAGCGGTGATCGCCTCCATCACTTCGCCCGAGCACGGCGCGCAGCAAGAATGCAGCAGCAGGCGCTTGCCATCGGCGGGCAGGGTCAGGGTGGGGCGTTGGAACTCGGTCATCGTGGCGTGCGTCAGGGCGTGGGAGCGGTCTGGCCGGTTACCGTGAACAGGACGCGCGCGGCCACGCCGCCTGCACATGCAGGCTGGTGATGGCCCCGGCACCCTCCCCGCGGAGAGTCCAGGTCGAATCAGGGGACGGTCGTGTCCCCCGGCCGGGGCCGGTATTCGGGCTGATGGACACGGGCCGCAGCCCACCTACTCCCTGCCGCTTCCCAGGCGCGAGCCCAGTGCTGTTGGCAGGATTCGTTTCCATTCACCGCTGCGGGGCAGCTCCGGAATGGGCGCACGAAGCGCCTTCACCGGATTCCCGTTTAACTCCCTGCCGCCATCCAGCCACGGCAGGGATACCTTCGGCGTGTGCAAGGTGGACCTGTTGGTGGCGCCGGTCAAGAGCGCAGGGTCTGGAGCCCGTTGCGTGGCAACGGGCGCTGGCCCCGGGATACGCGGTCAATGCCCCGCCGCAGCCCGCGTGCGGATCTCATCCAAGCGCTGGTCGTGCAGCAGGCGCCCGTTCTCCCACACGGTCACCATCGCATCCTCGAAGCCGGTCGGCAGCGCCTCGTCACCGCTGGGAGGCAACGCCACCGTGTGCAGGCTGCCGTCATCCAGGCGCCGCAGCAGGCGCATGCGGCCACGCTTGCTGGCCTTGCCGGCATCGGTGACCGGGTCCTTGTAGACGTCGATCCACGCACCCTCGACCCGTGCTGCCGAGCACTTCAGCGCGAACTTCTGGGTGTCGCGGTCCAGTCGTTGCAGCAGGGCGCCGCCCATGCCGAAGGCCACGTTGTCGGCCGAATAGCCGTCGTCGGTGATGCGCTGCAGGATGGCGCGGATCGTATCCGGATTGATGCCATCACCCTGGATCACCCGAACGTGGTTGAGCACGCGGTAGCCCTTGCCGTTGAGGGTGTGGCCGAACGCTTCATCCAGCCGGCGCAGGCTTTCGGCCACCACGTCCACCGGGTCACCCGAGTCGGGGCGGATGACCAGGGTGGCGCCCGAAGCGATCACTTCATCACGCAGCGTCGTGCCCCAGTGCTCACTGATCGCGCGGTAGATGTCATAGCTGTCCGACACCACTGCCACGATCGCGCCCGGCTTGCCGAACTGGCGCAGCATGTTGCGGTAGGCGTCCACTTCGCGCTCGCGGCCCCAGCTGGTGATGGTGCTGTGCTCGGCGGCAGGAATCGAATAACCGGCCATTGGCGCGTGATAGTGCGCGCGGGCCAGGCACAGGGCCGATACGGTGTCGGTGCCGAGGAAGTTGACCAGGTGTGCGGCACCACCCAGCGCGGCCGATTCCAGGCTCGATACACCGCGGGCGCCGAAGTCGTGCAGCTTGAACGGCAGCTGCCCCTGCGGATCGTCGCTGGTCTGCTGCAGGAACGCAGCAATGGTCTGCCGTGCATGCCAGCTGATGGTGGCCACGGTGACCGGGTACCACACGCGCAGCAGCAGTGTTTCCAGGTACGACGGCACCCAGAACGCAGCCGGGTCGGTCGACTCGACGGTCATCAGTGCCTGGTGGGTGGGTACCACGCCGCCCTCGGGCACGGCACGGATGCGCACCGGCAGGTGGCCGCCGAGCCGATCGACGATATCGCGCCAGCCGGCTTCGTTGAACGGCTCGCCATGGGCGGCGAATACCGCAGCAGCGTCGTCGATGTCAGCGTGGGTGATCGGCCGTGCCAGGGCGTCCTTGAGGATCGCCTGCAGGCCGAAGAACACCGTGCGATCGTGCAGGCCGCCACGTGATTCCACGTAGAAGAACGTGGCATCGGTGCCCGGCGGGTACTGCAGCCAATGGCTGGCCTTGTAGCTGTCGGTGTTGAGGAGAAGGTTATCGAGGTAGTGCATGACGGAAGCTCCTTCGCGTCGAGTGACACCAGCGGTCTATCCGCCGGTGGGGAGAGCCGGGCAGGTCAGCCGCGGCCGAGGAAATACTCCAGGATGTGCAGGTGGTCTTCGAACAATTGCGGGCCCATGTCCAACGCCTCACTCACCGGTATCCAGCGCGCCTTGTCGGCGTCGTCGCCACCGCGCACCGGCGGCAGTTCGCCGGCCGGGAATTCGAAGTGGAAACCGTGGGTGATGGTGCGGCCGCGCTGGCTGCGGTCGGGGTGGTCGAATACCTGCTGGCCCTTCAGCGAACCCTTCAGCACCGGCAGCGGAATCTTAAGGCGGGTTTCCTCGCGCAGTTCGCGCAGGCAACTGTCCAGCAGGCTCTGCTCCTGGCCAACGAAACCGCCGGGCAGCGCCCACAGGCCCTTGCCGGGCTCCGAACGGCGGCGCACCAGCAGCACGTGGCCCGAATGCACCACCACCGCATCGGTGGTGACGAAGGTGGGCGCGTAGGGCGCATCCTTCCAGGCGGCCTTGTACTGTTCGATGAAGCGGTACTCGGCCACCAGCTGGGCATACGCAGGCGCGCTTTTGCGGAACGCTTCGAGCATGTCGTACACCGGCGCCGGCACATTGCCACGCAGCATCAGCAGCGCGCCGTGGAAGTCGACGTCGCCGGCTTCGAACAGGTAGCGCCGCAGCTCGGTGGCCGACAGGGTGGCGGTGTGCTGCACGTCCACCAGCGGCCATTGCGGGAACTCCCGCAGGTAGTAGCTGGAGGCATCCTTGTCCATGCCGATCAGGCCCACCTTTGCATCAGCGGCGGCACCGTCGTTGCGCAGGGCGTCGGCCACCTGGCGCTGCACATTGGCGATCCACTGTGCTTCGTTGTACAGGTGGTCACGCAGCGGGCGGATCAGCAGGCGGTCGGCGTGGCCATCGAGGGCGGCCTGGATCATCACGGCGCGTTCGGCCACGGTCCAGGGATTGCGGAGGCTGCGGGGGGCATCGGCAGAGCCGACCAGGAAGATCAGCTTGCGGGCCCGGCTCAGGGCCAGGCGGGCAACGGCGGCGTGGCCGTTGTGGAAGGGCTCGAATCGCCCGATGAAGACGAGATAGTCGAATTCCATGAGAATCCCTCATGTCGTTGTGGCAGCCGCGGGTCTGTCCCTTGGCTTGCTGCAGATGCTACGCCGATGGTGGAGCCGGTCAAGCCTGCAGGCCTGCCATCTGCTGAACGCTGCAGATTCCTGCCCGGACTGCGGTGGTGTTCTCAGGCCCTGAGAAGCCGCTGCGCCATACTGGCATCCACGCGGCGGACGGTAGGCTCGGGGGCAAGACGGTGGCGGACAAGTACTGCGATCTGGTCATGAAAGGCGGCATCACCAGCGGCATCGTGTACCCCAACGCGGTACTGGCGCTGGCACGCGAGTATCGGTTCAAGAGCATCGGCGGCACCTCTGCCGGCGCCATCGCTGCGGCGGTGGCGGCTGCGGCGGCATACGGTGATCGGCGCCAGCAGGCCGGCGAGCACCTGCCCGGTGATGCCGGTTATGGCGGGCTGTCGGCGGTGTCGGCGCAGTTGTCGCGGCGCGGGTTCATCTACAGCCTGTTCCAACCGGCGCGGGGCGCGCGTGCGGCCTATCGGCTGCTGGTGGTGCTGACCGGCAATGCCAGCTTGCCGCACAAGCTGCTGTGCCTGGCGGTGGCGGTATTCGAGATCGCGCCGCTGGAAGTGCTGGTGTCGCTGGCGCTGCTGCTCGGCCTGGGCGGGTGGGGCGGTGGCTGGAGCGGCGTGGCCGCGACGCTGCTGCCGTCGCTGCTGTGCGCCTACGGTGCAGGCGTGGCCGGAGCCGCACTGCGCGTTGCGCGCGTGGCCCGGCGCAACCTGCTGGGCCTGTGCAGTGGCCTCGGTCGCGATGCACGTAAACCGGCATTGACCGAGTGGCTGCACGAATGCCTGCAGCAGTTGTCCGGCAAGCCGCTGGATGCACCGCTGACCTTTGCCGACCTGCACGACGCGCCGCGCTATGCCGGCGAGCCGGACAGCCCGCATGCGATCAGCCTGCAGATGATCACCACCTGCGTGTCGCACAACGAACCACGCACACTGCCGCTGGGCGGCGCACAGTTCTGGTTCCTGCGCGAGGAATTCGAGCAGTTGTTCCCCGCCAGCGTGGTGCAGTGGCTGGTGACGCAGGCCGGCCCGCCGCTGGAGGTGGAAGGGCGCCGGTACTACCACCTGCCGCAGGGTTCGAAGCTGCCGGTGCTGGTGGCCACGCGCATGAGCCTGAGCTTCCCGTTGCTGATCAGCGCGGTGCCGCTGCATGAGCCCTCGCGCCGCGAACGCCGCTGCGAACCCACTGCACCTGCCGCCGACGAGGAACACAACGTGGCCGACAGCATGGAAGGGCTGACCAGCGCCGGGCAGACCTGCGGCCCGGTGATCACCGCGTTCCGCATCTGCTGGTTCTCCGATGGCGGCATCAGCAGCAACTTCCCGATCCATCTGTTTGATGCCGCGCTACCGCGCTGGCCGACCTTCGCCATCAACCTGGTCTACCCGCAGCATGCCGAGGACGTGGGCCGCGGCAGTGATGGCCGACAGGCGCTGGAACGTGCCGTGTTCCTGCCCACCGAAAACCGCCACGGATGGCAACGGCATTACCAGTCCATTGCCACGCCGCTCGCCGCAGCCGAGCTGGGGCGCTTCCTGTTCGCAGTCGTGGCGACCATGCAGAACTGGCGTGACCTGCTGCAGGCACGCGCGCCGGGTTACCGCGACCGTATCGTGCACGTCAGCCTGCAGGGCGACGAAGGCGGCATGAACCTGGACATGCCGCAGGAGGTGCTGACCCGCATCGCCGACAAGGGCAGCCTGGCCGGTGCGCGCTTCTGTTCGTTCTCGTTCGAGAACCACTACTGGATCCGCTGGCGCAACCTGGCCTCGGCCTACCAGCGCTACACGCTGGAAGTGGCCCGCACCGATGATCCGGCGCAGCAGGTGCTGGCCTACCGCGCGGCGTACGCGATGGTCGCCAGCGGTCAGCCGACGCCACCGTCGTACAAGCTGGGCTCGGAAGACAAGCGTCGCGGCTCGCAGCTGCTGTGGGCGCAGATGGTCGAGCAGGGCCGCACCTGGGAAGACCTTGGCCCGGACCTGACCGACGGCGCACCGCGCCCGCTGCCGCAGATGAAGGTGACGCCGATCTACTGAGCGCGATCAATACAATCGTGCTTCATGTTGCAAGGAGCTGTGGATGTCTGCCCGCCAGGAACTGCTGGATCTGCTTGAACGCCTCGATACTCGCGACCCGGAACACCTGCCGGTGGTGCCACTGGCTGCGTACTTCGAAGGCAATGATTTCGAAGAATGCATCGCGCCCAACCAATGGGGTTTCGGTCGCCCGCCGATTGCCGAGGTGTACGCGCGCCTGGCCGTGATTGCAGCGAAGCCTGAAGTGGAAGGCGTGTACGTCGGCCTGCACCAGGACTGGGGCAGTGCATTGGAAGACGACAGCGAATGGCCTGCTGCCGAGAACGTGCATGTGCTGACCAGTGCCGACGTCGAGACCGTGGAAGGCTGGCTGCAGGGTCTGGAATGCGACGGTGTGGGCGAAGGCTGGCCGTACGGCGAGCACGTCGACGCCCCCAAACCCTCGGAAGGCCACCGCGTACTGACCGTGTTCTGGGACTAAAACGCGCCAACCAGGGTTGGCACCTACCAGTAGAGCCACGCCACGCGTGGATGCATTCCAGACTGAGAATTCATCCGGATGGGGTGGGCCGGTTGCAGGGGGCGTGAGCCGCATGGGCCCGAGGCGTGCCTCGGGGCGGG
>NZ_LEKR01000075.1:0-10210 GCF_001580555.1 Stenotrophomonas sp. DDT-1 | reverse complement strand
TCACCAATGTGCCGCACCTGCACGACGTGGTCACTACGGTGAAGCTGCTGGGCGAGCTGGGTGCCAAGGTCACCATCGACCAGGGCACGCTGTCGCGTGGCAGTGCGATCGTGGTCGACCCGCGTTCGGTCAACCAGCACGTTGCGCCGTACGAGCTGGTCAAGACCATGCGCGCCTCGATCCTGGTGCTGGGCCCGCTGCTGGCCCGCTTCGGTGCGGCGGAAGTGTCGCTGCCCGGCGGCTGCGCGATCGGTTCGCGTCCGGTCGACCAGCACATCAAGGGCCTGCAGGCGCTGGGTGCCGAGATCGTGGTCGAGAACGGCTTCATCAAGGCCAGCGCCAAGCGTCTGAAGGGCGGCCATTTCACCTTCGACATGGTCAGCGTCACCGGGACCGAGAATGTGCTGATGGGCGCGGTGCTGGCCGAAGGAACCACCGTCCTCGACAACTGCGCGATGGAACCGGAAGTGACCGATCTGGCGCACTGCCTGATCGCCCTTGGCGCGAAGATCGAAGGCCTGGGCACCGCCCGCCTGGTCATCGAAGGCGTCGAGCGCCTGTCCGGTGGCCGTCACGAAGTGCTGCCCGACCGCATCGAGACCGGCACCTTCCTGGTCGCTGCGGCGATGACCGGCGGCAAGGTCACGGTGAACCGTGCGCGCCCGAACACCATGGATGCCGTGCTGTCCAAGCTGGTCGAGGCCGGCGCGAAGATCGAGACCACCGACGACACCATCACCCTGGACATGCAGGGCAAGCGGCCGAAGGCGGTCAACCTGACCACCGCGCCGTACCCCGCATTCCCGACCGACATGCAGGCGCAGTTCATGGCGCTCAACTGCGTGGCCGACGGCGTCGGCGTGATCAACGAGACGATCTTCGAGAACCGTTTCATGCACGTCAACGAACTGCTGCGCCTGGGCGCGGACATCCAGGTCGAAGGCCACACCGCCATCGTGCGTGGCAGCGAGACCCTGAGCGGTGCGCCGGTAATGGCCACCGATCTGCGTGCCTCGGCCTCGCTGATCCTGGCCGGCCTGATGGCCAGCGGCGAGACCACCATCGACCGCATCTACCACCTTGATCGTGGCTACGAGAACATCGAAGAGAAGCTGTCTTCGCTCGGCGCCACCATCCGGCGCGTGCCATGATCCTGCGCGGCAAGTTCAGCCCGCGCCGCAAGGCGCTGCTGGCCCTGGTGCTGATCGTGCTGGCGTGGTTGGGCTATGCCTGGTACGCCAACATCGCCATCACCCAGGGCATCGAGCAGAAGGACATGGACTGGAACGGCGACGGCACGGTCTCGCGTGACGAGATCATCGAATCGTTCTACGCGGTCGCGGTGAACGACAGCCAGGACGGCAACCGCCATTGCCGCACCTTCGTCTGGCGCAGCACCGGCGAGCAGATCCGCGTGGACTGCCGCACCGAGTTCAAGCCGGCCGCGGCCGAGGAAAAGAAGTAAGAACAACGCCCGCGAAAGCGGGCGTTTTTCCCGGGGCGTCCATCCACGCATGGCGTGGATCTACTTCAGGTTTCCAGTAGATCCACGCCATGCGTGGATGACGTGGATCTCCGGTCAGTTCATCGCCTTGATGGTCAGGTCCAGCGCATCGCGGCCGCTCTCACGCTGCAGCATGCGCGCCGGCACCGGGAATTCCGGCACGATCCAGGCGATCAGCTCCTTGTTGCCGTCGGCACGCGAGACCTTGGTGGCCTCGTAGCTCTTGCCGCCCACGGTGATCGATTCCTTGCCGATCACGCGGTAGGTCATGTTCTTGATGCGGCCTTCGTCGACCATGCGATAGGTCAGCGGCTTGCCGGCGGCCAGGTCGCGGGCGATCGCCAGGTTGATCAGCAGCGCGTCCATGTCGCCCGTCTTCAACGCGATGGGGCCCGCACGGTCCGGCTTGATGTCGCCGGTCCAGGTGGCCTGGTTGCTGGTCCAGTTGTAGTTGGCCTGCACATTGCGCTTCTTCACCAGCAGTGCCGAACGGTCCTGGCTGCTGAGCGGGCGCAGCTGGCCGCGCACCTCTTCGAACACGGTGCTCTGGCTCAGGTCGGCCAGCTGGTTCTTCACCTGCAGCGTGTAGCGCCACTTGTTGGCTCCCTCGCTGCTCAGCGTCATGCTGCCATTGGCCTGCATGCCCATGTAGCTGGCCAGGTAATCGGCCTTGAATGGCTGCAGGGCCATGGCCGGCAGGCTGGCCACCGACAGTGCCGCTGCAGCGATCCAGGTGAGGGGGCGGGTCAGGGTGCTCATGCTCAGACTCCTTGGTATTCGATCAGGCGCAGATCGACGCGGTCTTCGCCGTCTTCGCGTTGCAGGATGCGCACCGGGGTGGGGACACCGTTGGCGATCCAGAGGATGGTTTCGTTGTTGCCGCCGTTGGTCCGGTAGACCCGCAGCGCGTTGTAGGACAGGTCGCCGACCTCGACGTTCTCGGTCTGCGGCGCGGCCTGGTAGTCGTGCTGGCGGACCTTGCCCATGTCCACGTAGCGATAGTGCATGGTGGCGCCCGGGCGGGCATCACGCATGATCGCCAGATTGATCAGCAGCGCGCTCTGGTCGCCCGGCTGCAGCGGGATCGGTTGCGCACGTTCCTTCTTGACGTCGCCGCTCCACTGCGCGGTGCCGGCCTGCCAGTTGTACGTGCCGACCGCTTTCTTGCCCAGGAACAGGCCCTTGCGCACCGTGCTCTGGCTGAGCGGCGCATAGACGCCGCTGCGCTCTTCGAACACCGTGCTCTGCTCGATGTTCAGGCCCAGCACGCTGGCGAAGCCGCGGCGGCCGACCACCTGCATGTCCACCCGCCACTGGTTGCCGCCGGTGTGGGTGACCTGCATGCTGGCGTCGCCGGCCTCCTTGCCTTTGTAGAAGGCTTGGTAGGTCGCGGTGAACGGCTGCAGCGGCGGCGGCTCCCAGGCCAGCGCGGGGGGCATCGGCACGGCCGGTTCTGCGGGCGGCTGTACTACGGGCGCCGGCTGCGCAGGGGCCGCAGGCGCTTGCACCTGGCCCCAACCCACGCCGGGAAGCACGACAAGCGACAGCAGCAATGAAGTGGACAGCAGGGTCGTGGTCTTCATGGAGGACAGGAGCTGCAGGAGGGGGGCAGGATGCCAGCCCCGCAGTCAGCGGGGCGTGTGCGTGGGCGTTACCGGTTCAGGTTCCCGGCGGAATCTAGGGCCAGTGGGCTAAACAGGGGGTGACCGTCCAGGTGCGGCTGCCCCTCCCGTTCAGTCAGGCGGCCGGCGCACAGCAGCTGGAGGGTGGCGATCAGCAGGGGGTGCTCCACCTCCAGCACGCGCGCGGCCAGGCTGTCGGCGTCATCGCCGGGCATCACCGGCACCCGCGCCTGGGCCAGCACGGCGCCGGCATCCAGTTCGGGCACCACCAGGTGCACGCTGGCCCCGTGCTCGGCATCGCCAGCGTCCAAAGCCCGCGCATGCGTATCCAACCCCTTGTGCAGTGGCAGCAGGGAGGGGTGGATGTTGACCAGGCGGCCATTGAAGCGCTGCACGAAGGCGGCGCCGAGAATGCGCATGTAGCCGGCGCAGACGATCCAGTCCGGCGCGACCGCGGCCAGTGCATCGCCCAGGGCCTGCTCGTAGGCGGCGCGGTCGTCGAATTCCTTCGGCGCATGTGCCCAGCGCAGGCGTGCACCGACCCGTTGCAGCGCGGCGGCGGCTGGGCGGTCGGAGAACACGCCGACAACCTCGGCGGGCAGGCGGCCGTCGGCAATTGCATCAAGGATGGCCTGCAGGTTGCTGCCGCGGCCGGAGGCGAGCA
Source organism: Stenotrophomonas sp. DDT-1 (assembly GCF_001580555.1). Classification (NCBI taxonomy): domain Bacteria; kingdom Pseudomonadati; phylum Pseudomonadota; class Gammaproteobacteria; order Lysobacterales; family Lysobacteraceae; genus Stenotrophomonas; species Stenotrophomonas sp. DDT-1. The sequence goes on along the minus strand of NZ_LEKR01000075.1, from coordinate 6,420 downwards.
CGGCAATGCGGGTGGGCGTGGTCATTGCCGGGCACTCCGTCGGATCAACGGCCAGGTCAGCAGGCTGCCCACGGTCGCCAGCAGCATGTCGGCATGCGCGTCCCACATGTCGCCCTGCTGCCCGTTGTAGGCCTCGGCGGCGTCGGGCGAAAGGGCCAGCGCGATGGCCCACTCGAACCACTCGTAGACCAGGCTGGCGCACATCACTGCCATCACCGCCAGGGTGAAAGCCTGGCTGCGGCGCAGCGCCGGCCAGGCATGGCGTGCCAGCTGCAGCAGCGCAGGCGTGAAGCAGACGCCGAACAGGAAGTGGATAAGCCGGTCGAAATGATTACGCTGCCAGCCAAACGCCGCATTCGGCGACCAGCCGGTCAGCGCCTGCGCCCAGGCGTCGTAGGGCACGTTCGAGTACAGCCAGCGCGCAGCCACGCAGTGCAGTGCAATGAAGCCACAGATCGCGATGAAGGCGCCATTGCCCAGCCAGCCACCCCGGCGGTCGGCCCATAGCAGTGCGGCCAGCCCGATCACGGTCAGGGTGCTGTGCAGGGCCTGCTCGATGGGCCACAGCGGGTGGAGCCAGCTGATCGCGAATACCGCCAGCACGGCGGCGAAGGCCAGCTTCTTGGGGCCCGTGAAACGGGAAGCGGCAGGCGAGGCGGTCGTCGGGAGGGTAGGCGCGGACATGGGGAGTCGATCAGGGAAGGGGGCGTCTGCCGGCAAGCTCAGACGCTGAGATGGTCGCCGCGGTCGAAGAGTGCGGCCATGTCAGGCTTGGACAGGAACACCCAGGCATAGGCGGTCAGGGCCATGCCCAGCGGGCCAGCCAGTACCGCCAGCCAGGCCGCGCGCTGGCACCAGGCCAGCCCGGTGCGGCGCGACAGCAGGCGTGCGGTGTGCAGCTGCACGACGCCAAGCGCGGCAGCCAGCAGCGAAATGACCCCGTACACCGTGGCCAGTACCGCGCCATCGGCCAGCCCGCGTGAGCTGGCGACCAGGCCGATGAAACCGAGAAACGCCAGCGCGGCCATCCAGTGGAAAACCGCCAGCGCGTAGAACAGCACCTTCAGCGTCTGCAGATGGCTGGCCAGCTGCAGCTGCGCCAGGGTCTGCTGCGGCAGCGGCGGTGGGGCGACGGGTGTCGTCATGTCGTTGCACCACTTGCATCGAAGGCGGCCTTGACCTGCGGGCGCAGCAGCGTAACCAGGGTGAATACTCCCAGAACGGTGCCCAGCGGCGCGCACAGGCAGAGCAGGCCGGCCACGATCAGGCACAGCAGGTGGCGACGACGCTGGGCCAGGCAGCGTCCGGCCTGGATGACGAATGCGGCCATGCCCAGGCCACCGGCGACGAACACGGTCCCCAGCACCGTGAACACCCAGCCGAACAGGCGCTGTTCGGCCGGCGACGAGGGCTGGCCCCCGGAGTTCATCGGCAGATGGCCGCTCAGCGCACTGATGCCGAGCACGATGTACAGAATGAAAAACAGCGAGAGCAGCGCGATCAGGCCACCGAACACGTAGTGCGCGATGGACAGCGCGCGCAGGTGGTCAGCGTCCTGCCTGCTGAAGACCGGCACGGCCGCCAACGGCGGCGGTACCGGGGTGGGTGCCAAGGGGGGCGTTGCGTCCATGCGGGCTCCTCGGGGTCGGGTTCAGCCGATGCGGACGCGTTCGGCGCCTTCGGCGGTGACCACCTGGCCGATGGTCCAGTGCTCCAGGCCCTGCGCCTTGACCGCCTCGGACACCGCAGCCACCTGGTCCGGCGCGACGATCAGCACGAAGCCGATGCCGCAGTTGAAGGTGCGCCACATCTCGCTGTCGGCCACCGCGCCTTCCTTCTGCAGCCACTGGAATACCGGCGGCAGGGTCCAGGACGAGGCCTGGATGTCCAGGCCGAGGCCGTCGGGCACCACGCGGATGATGTTCTCGGTCAGGCCGCCACCGGTGATGTGGGCCATGCCGTGGATGGCGTCGCCGTGCGACTTCAGCAGCGACAGGATCGGCTTCACGTACAGGCGGGTCGGTGCCATCAGCGCATCAACCAGCTTCACGCCACCTTCCAGTTCCAGGTCGGCCGGGCGGCCGGCGCGGTCGTAGATGCGGCGCACCAGCGAGTAGCCATTGGAATGCGGGCCGGACGAGGCGATGCCGATCAGCACATCGCCGGCGGCCACGCTGGCGCCGTCCTTCAGCTCGCTCTTCTCGACCGCAGCCACCGTGAAGCCGGCCAGGTCGTACTCGCCCGGGGCGTACATGTCGGGCATTTCAGCGGTTTCACCGCCGATCAGCGCGCAGCCGGCCTCGGTGCAGCCGTTGGCGATGCCGCCCACCACCGCTGCGGCGGTGTCGATGTCCAGCTTGCCGGTGGCGAAGTAGTCCAGGAAGAACAGCGGCTCGGCGCCCTGCACCAGCACGTCGTTCACGCACATCGCGACCAAGTCGATGCCGATCGTATCGTGGCGGTTCAGCTGGTGGGCCAGCTTCAGCTTGGTGCCCACGCCGTCGGTACCCGACACCAGCACCGGCTCGCGGTATTTGTTGGACAGGTCGAACAGGGCGCCGAAGCCGCCCAGGCCGCCCATCACTTCCGGGCGGAAGCTGCGCTTGACCAGGGGCTTGATCCGCTCGACCAGCGCGTTGCCGGCGTCGATGTCGACACCCGCGTCACGGTAGGTGAGGGGGGAGGGGGCGGAAGACGGGGTGTTGGTCACGGGCGTCGGCGCTGGCAGGGGTTGAACGAGCGATTTTAACAGGCCGCATTGGCGCAAAGGCCGTATTCGGGCAACAATTCCCCCGGATTCGTCGAGCCAATGGATGTCCTGATGCGCCGCAGCCTGATTCTGACCCTGCTCCTTGCACTGAGCCTGCCGGTGGCCACGATGGCCCAGAGCGGCCTGCGCACCGAGGGAGATGTTGCCACCGCCTCGGGTGCGTACGAGGCCGAAGTGCCCGTCAACAGCCAGGCCGAAGCCGATCGCAACGGCGCCCTGGCCCGTGCCCTGAGCGTGGTGCTGGGCAAACTGTCGGGCGACCGCAACGTGATGTCCCGCCCCGGCGTGGTGCAGGCGCTGCGCAACGCCAAGGACTACGTGGCCAGCTACGACTACAAGCAGGACCAGAGCGTGGGCGCCAGCGGCGCGCCGAGCTTCAGGACCCTGCTGGTGGCCCGCTTCCGCGAGGATGACGTCGACTCGCTGGTCTCGGCGCTGGGCCTGCCGCTGTGGCCGCAGCCGCGGCCGAAGCCGGTGGTGTGGTTGGCCGTCGACGACGGCAGTGGCCCGCGCCTGGTCAGCGTGCAGCAGGCCAACGCCGCCCGCCCGCTGCTGAACCGCGCCATCGAGCGGGGTTACAAGCTGGGCCTGCCCAGCGGCGGTGCCGCCGAACAGGCGCTGGCCGGTGCCATCTGGCGCCAGGACAGTGCCGCCGTGGCCCGCGCCTCGTCGCGCTACTCGCCGCCGATGCAGCTGATCGGCAAGCTCTACCGCGCCAACGGCGGCTGGCAGGCGGACTGGGTGTTCGTCGACAACGGCCGTGAGCTGAACAAGTGGACCAGCAAGGACGCCAACGCCATGCGCGCGATGGCCGCCGGTGCCGACGGCGCCGCCGACGCGCTGGTCAGGCGCTATGCCAAGGCGGGTGCCGCCGTCGGCCAGGCCGGGACCTACCGCGTGGTGGTCACCGGCATCAACAGTGCCGACGACTACCTGCGCCTTGCCGCCGGGCTGCGCGAGGTGCCGGTGGTACGCAATGTCACCCCGCTGCACGCTTCGGCCGGCCAGCTGGAGCTGAGCCTGGAGATGACCACCGGCCTGGCCGGCTTCAACCGCATGCTGGGCGACAACGGCGTGCTGGTGCCCAGCGCGACGCTGCCGGCCCTGCCGACCCCGATCGATGACACCACCGGTGCCCCGGTGGCCGCGCCGGTCAGCAACGAGTACCGTTTGCGATGACCCTGACCCCGGAAGCCGAAATCGCGCAGTTCCTGCGCCGCCTGAAGTACATCCTGTTCGCCGGCCTGGTCGGCTGGGTGGTGTGGCTGCTGGCACCGATCCTGACCCCGTTCGTGCTGGCGCTGGCGCTGGCGTGGCTGGGCGACCCGCTGGTGGACCGCATCGAGGCCACCGGCCGTTCGCGCATGACCGGCGTTGTGCTGGTGTTCGCGGCGATGGTGCTGGTGATCGTGGCGCTGCTGCTGGTGCTGGTGCCGATGATCGAGCGCCAGATCACCACCCTGATCGCGGTCGCGCCGCAGGCACAGGCATGGCTGATGGAGAAGGGGATCCCCTGGTTCGAGCAGAAGACCGGCCTGGAAGTGATGCAGTGGCTGGATCCGGACCGCCTGATCGAATGGGTGCGCAGCCACTGGCAGCAGGCCGGCGGCTTCGCCACCACATTCATGGGCTACGTCTCGCGTTCGGGCTTTGCGATGGTGACCTGGGTGGTCAACATCCTGCTGCTGCCGATCCTGGCGTTCTATTTCCTGCGCGACTGGGACAAGCTGGTCGAGCGGGTGGCGTCGGTCATTCCGCGTAACCAGATCGGCACCATCAGCGCGTTGGCGCGCGAGTCCAACGAGGTGCTGGGCGCGTTCATCCGCGGACAGTTCCTGGTGATGCTGGCATTGGGCGTGATCTATGCCGGCGGCCTGTCGCTGGTCGGCCTCAAGCTGGGCTTGCTGATCGGTCTGATTGCCGGCCTGATCAGCTTCATACCGTACCTGGGCGCGACCACTGGCGTGCTGATGGCGGTGATCGCGGCGCTGGTGCAGGCGCAGGGCTTCGACCTGAAGCTGCTGATCCTGGTGGGCGTGGTGTTCACCGTGGGCCAGCTGCTGGAAAGCTACGTGCTGACCCCGCGTATCGTCGGCGACAAGATCGGCCTGCACCCGGTGGCAGTGATCTTTGCGGTGATGGCCGGCGGCCAGCTGTTCGGCTTCCTCGGCATGCTGCTGGCGCTGCCGGTGGCGGCGGTGACCAATGTTCTGCTGCGCTATGCGCATCAGCGCTACCGACAGAGCGAGCTGTACGTGGGCGAGAAGCCGGCGATCGTGCTTGATGGCGTAGTGGACGCCCCCCATATCATCGTTCCGAACGACAAGGGCCCCGACCTGAAGTGATGGGTGTGCCGCAACTGCCGCTGGCCCTGCATTACCCGCGGGACCAGCGCCTGGAGACCTTCATCGGCGCGCCGGATGGCGCGCTGGCGCAGCTGCGCGCGATCGCGGTTGGCGCCAGCCACGACTGGGTCTACCTGGAAGGTGCGGCGGGAACCGGCAAGACCCACCAGGCGCTGGCGATGTGCTCCAGCGCCGAGCAGGCCGGGCGCCTGCCGACGTACGTGCCACTGGCCAGCGCCGCCGGCCGCGTTCGTGCAGCGCTGGATGGGCTGGACGCACGCGAACTGGTGGCGCTGGACGGGCTGGACGAGGTTGCCGGCAATCGCGAGGACGAGATCGCGCTGTTTGATTTCCATAACCGCGCGCGCGCTGCAGGTGTAACCGTGCTGTACACGGCGCAGAAGGCGCCGGGCGAGCTGGGCCTGGTGCTGCCGGACCTGCGTTCGCGCCTGGGCCAGTGCGTGCGCGTGCTGCTGCAGCCGCTGGATGAGGAAGGTCGTGCTGCGGTGCTGCGCGAGCGTGCACTGCGACGCGGCCTGGCCATCGACGAAGCGGCCATCGAATGGCTGCTGTCGCACACCGGCCGTGAGCTGGGTGGATTGATCACCCTGCTGGACTGGCTGGACCGCGAATCGCTGGCGGCGAAGCGGCGGATCACCGTGCCGTTCCTGCGCCAGGTGCTGGAAGAAGGCCGGCCTCGTTACTGAGGGTGGGGTTTGTTGGCAGGGCTGCGCCCTGCACCCGCCGAAGCCGAAGCAACGTCAACGTCAACGTCAACGTCAACGTCAACGTCAACGTCAAAGGCTGGCTTCCTGAGGGGAGGCGGGGTGGCTCAGGTTGCGGGGGACGGCGCAAGTACGTCCCTGTAGCCTCGATCGCGCCATCCATGGCGCTCACGCCCCCGCAACCTGAGCCACCCCGCCTTCGACAGATTCCCGCGATCTGCCGGGACTGCGTACTGCACTGCTGTTGGTGGGTGTCGACCTTGGTCGACACGTGTCTTGCTTGTGGTGGGTGACGACCGTTGGTCGTCACCAGAGCAAGCGCAGCGAAGCGACCCGCTCTTGCTTTTCTTTCTTTCTTCCGTGGCTGGACGCCCACGGAAACTGTCAGTGGCCGGTCGGGGTGGGTTCGCGGGGGTGTCCGCGGCATGGATGCCGCGGCCAAGCCCCCAGGGTGAAGTGACCCCCGGGAGTTGGACATCAGATCCAACCCCGAGGGATACATGAACAGATACGACGCGCGTTTCAAGCTGCAGGTCGCCAAAGAGGCCTGCAAGACCTCCACATCGGTCAAAGCCGTTGC
>NZ_LEKR01000074.1:0-11033 GCF_001580555.1 Stenotrophomonas sp. DDT-1 | reverse complement strand
CCCGCGACGGCTCAGATGTCGGCATGGTGATGTGGCACGGAGGCGGGCAGCGGATCATGGCCACCCACGAAGTGGCGCACCACCGGCGCGCGCTCTCCCCGATGCAATCCGCGTAGTTCTTCCTGGATCGCCTTGTCGTCGGCGGTGATGCGCTCGTGCTGGCGAAGGTGCTCCAGCCATGACGGGGTCACGAAATACTCAAGGTGGATTCCCGGTGTTGCCACGTCTTCGACTACGCCCCAGACCACCGCACCGTCGCGACGACGGATGGATCCCATCGCGCGCATCTGCGCCTGGAACGCGGCACGATCAGCATCATCGATGCGGTACTCGATGGTGACCAGCACCGGGCCTCGATCGTTCGACACCGGCACCGACAGCTCGGGTGCCGGCCAGTGCCCGGCCGGGCGCAGGTTCAGGTCTTCGGTGCCGGCGATGCGCACGCGCCACACCAGCAATCCACCGATCACCGCACCGGCCGCTGCCACCAGCAACGCCAGTTCGGGCGAGGTGCGCTGAGCGAGCGCGCCCCAGCTCAGGCCGCCGGCGGCCATGCCGGCAGAGAACACCATGATGTACAGCGCCAGCGCACGCGCACGTACCCATGCCGGAACCGCAGTCTGCGCAGCGATCTGCAGCGACGACAGCACGGTGATCCACGCAAATCCATTCACCAGCATCACCGCCGGAAGCACGTACCAGCTGCGGGTCAGCGCCAGCCCGACCAGGCTCAGGGCCAGCGACAACGTCGCCAGCAGTACCAGCAGGTCGCGATCCAGCTGTGCGCGCAGCTTCGGCAGCAGCAAGGCACCGCCCACTGCACCGATGCCGATGCAGCCCAGCAGCATGCCGTACTGCCCCGCCCCACCCTGCATCTGCCCACGCACCACCACGGGCAACAACGCGTTCATTGCCGCGGCGAAGAAGAAGAAGCCGACCGACTTGATCAGCACCGCCTGCAGCCGTCCGGCACGGCTGGCGTAGCGCAGGCCCGCTTTCAATCCGGCACCGAAGCCTTCCGGCGGCAAGCTCGACTGCTTTGGGTCGCGCTTCCAACCCCACACCACGAACAGCATCGCGGCGAAGGTGATGGCATTGAAGCCGAACGCCCAGACCGCACCCAGCTGGGCGACGATCACGCCACCGATGGCCGGGCCGATCGAACGGGCGATATTGATGCCGATCGAGTTCAGCGCCACCGCCGAGGCCAGCATCGGCTGCGGCACCAGTTCAGAGACGATGGCGGCCTGCGCGGGCATTGCCATCGCCGCACCACAGCCCATGCAGAAGGTCAGCAGCACCAGCAACTGCGGGGTCAGCAGGTCCATCGCGGTCAACGCAGCCATCGCGGCGGCCACCAGCAGCATCCAGCCCTGGGTCGCCAACAGGTACTTCCGACGATCGACAATGTCGGCCAGGGTGCCGGCAGCGAGCGCCAGCAGCACGATCGGCACCGTGGTGGCCGACTGCACCAGGGCCACCATCAACGGCGAACCGGTGCGCTCGGCCATCACCCAGGCGGCGGCCACGTCATTGACCCAGGTGCCGATGTTGCTGGCCAGGATCGCCAGCCAGATCGAGCGGAACATCTGGATCTTCAGCGGGGACCAGGCCCCTGCGGCCTGTGCGGGGGGTTGCGACGCGGGTGCGTTCACCATTGCCATGCTCCAACGATCGAGGCGAACAGCGTGTCCTGGCCTCCAGCCTGCTTCAGTGCAGGACCGGCGTCGACCCAGGCCAGCTGCAGCTGCCATTGCCAGTGTTCGCTGGCCTGCCAGCGGGTTTCGGATTTGTACTGGGTGCCGATGCGGCGCGCGCCACCGGCGCTGCCCGGCAACGCCACCAGCGGCGCCGGCGTGGTGTAGACCGCATCGGCACGACGATGCTTCCAGGCCATCTGTACGCCCAGTTCCGTCGTCACCGCGTCGTGCAGGCGCAGGGCCAGTGTCGGCTGCAGGTCCATCAGATTGGCCGGGGCCAGCAGGCTGGCCTCGCTGAAGTAGGCCGATTTCGGGAACAGTGCATTGAAGGTGCCCAGTCGCCGGTCGTGCAGGTTGCCATCGCCACTGGCGATGTCGGCCTTCAGCCCCAGCCGCGGTTGCAGCGGCCGCTCCGTCCAGCGCCAGCCGGTGTCGGTCGCCAGCGTCCAGGCACGGATGTCGAGTGGGCCGGTGGCGGCACGCAGTTCACCGCCCTGCGCCACCAGCTCACTGTTCCAGTCCAGCAGACCTGACTGGCCGAACCAGCGCGCACCGAGTGTCTGCCGGCGCTCGGTTCCCGAGCCTGCCGCAAAGCGCGCACCGTCGCGACGATAGTCCAGCAGGTACAGATCCCACTGTCCCACGCCCTGCCCGCGTGCCGCGGTGGCATAGGCACCCCACAGGTGCGCACCGTGTTCGCTGCGATCATCAAAGGCACCCGGCCGGTTCTCGACCGGCCGCAGGGCCATCAGGTCAAGCGTGCCGAGCCGCCCCTTCCAGCCCAGGCGCGCACCGTCGAAGGCCAGGCGGATATTCGGCCCATCGCGCACCGACAACAGCCGCGAGCTGCCATAGCCGGCTTCCTGCCGGCCGAGCTGCACATGGAAGCCACCGCGCTGCCAGCGCCAGTACGCCTGCTGCACGTCCAAGGCACCACGGTCGGTGCGGCCCGGGCCGCCTGCCTTGCCATTCTCGGCATGCACGCCCAGCTGCAGTTTTGCCTGCCAGGTGTCCTCCACATAGGTGGCCGAAGCCAGTGCACGCAGCAGGCCATAGCCATCTTCACTGCCACCGATGCCGAACCGGGTCGGGTCGTAGTACAGGCCACGCAGGCGCAGCGAGGCGTCCCACCGCAATTGGCCGTCACCGGCGTCAGTGCAATGGCCACCCTCGCAGGCCAGCGCCAGCGATGGCACGGCCAGCAGCGCCAGGCTCAGAACGCGAAGCACGAGCATCCCATCGCGCCCCAGAAGGCGGTCAGGTCATCGGTGGGCGCCGCATGCTGCGCGGCATGCCCGTGAGCACCATGCGTACTGCAGGCCACACCGTGATGGTGGCGATGGGCAGCTGCCAACCCGGTGGCAGCACCGCCGACATGGTAACCACCGAACCGGTTGACCGGCGACCAGCTGGGCATCGCCGGCGGCAGCTGCGGCGCCAGGCCAGCATAATCGCCGTCGGCATGCACGATGCGCCCGCCGACCACGGTCAGCAGGCTGGTGATGTCGGCGATCTGCGCGTCGTCGACGCGGAAGAAATCGGCCGAGAGCAGGATGAAGTCGGCCAGCTGACCAACCTTCAATGTCCCTTTTACTGCTTCGTCGCCGGAGAACCAGGCGCTGCCCTGGGTCCACAGGCGCAGCGCCTGCTCGCGTTCGAGCAGGTTTTCCTCGCCATACAGGGCCAACCCGCCCACGGTGCGCCCGGTCACCAGCCAGGACAATGCCACCCACGGGTTGTAGCTGGCCACGCGGGTGGCGTCGGTGCCTGCGCCCACCGGCACGCCCTCGGCCAACATGCGCCTGACCGGCGGCGTGTGCCGTGCCGCCTGCACACCGTAGCGCTCGACGAAGGCTTCGCCCTGGTAAGCCATGCGGTGCTGCACGGCGATACCCCCACCCAGCGCGCGGATGCGCTCGATATTGCGCGGAGTGATGGTCTCGGCGTGGTCAATGAACCAGTGCAGGCCATCGAACGGCACCTCGCGGTTGACCTGTTCGTATACATCCAGGATGCGGGTGATGCTCTCGTCGTAGGTGGCGTGGATGCGGAACGGCCAGCGCTTCTCGACCAGCAGCTTCACCACGTCGTGCAGTTCGGGCTCCAGCTCCGGCGGCAGTTCCGGGCGCGGTTCGTTGAACAGTTCGAAGTCGGCGGCAGAGAACACCAGCATCTCGCCCGCGCCGTTGTGGCGCAGCAGGTCATCGCCCTGGCGCGGCTGCAGGATCTCGCTCCAGCCACGGAAGTCATCCACTTCCCTGCCCTTGTTCTGGGTGAACAGGTTGTAGGCGATGCGCACCGTCAGCTGATCATCGCGATGCAGCTGCTCGATGACCTGGTAGTCCTCGGGGTAGTTCTGGAAGCCACCGCCGGCGTCGATCACAGAAGTGATGCCAAGCCGGTTCAGTTCGCGCATGAAATGGCGCGTCGAGTTGGCCTGGTATTCGATCTGCAGGCGCGGGCCCTTGGCCAGCGTGGCGTACAGGATCAGCGCATTGGGCTTGGCCAGCAGCAGCCCGGTAGGGTTGCCCAGCGAATCGCGCACGATCTGGCCACCCGGCGGATCTGGCGTGTCCTTGCTGTAGCCGCAGGCGCGCAGCGCGGCGCGGTTGAGCAGTGCGCGGTCATACAGGTGCAGCAGGAACACCGGCGTATCCGGTGCGATGTCGTTGAGCTCCTGCAGCGTCGGCAGGCGCTTCTCGTTGAACTGCGCAGCGGTGAAGCCACCGACCACGCGCACCCACTGCGGCGCGGGAGTACGGTCTACCTGGGCCTTCAGCATGTCCAGGGCATCGCCCAGCGAACGCAGGCCGTCCCAGCGCAGTTCCAGGTTGTAGTTCAGGCCACCACGGATGAGGTGGGTATGGCTGTCGTTGAGGCCGGGCAGCAGGCGCCGGCCCTGCGCGTCGATCAGCGTCGCTTCATTGCCCCAGCCGCGCATGATCTCCTCGTCGCTGCCGACGGCGACGATGCGGCCCTCCTGTACAGCCAGCGCCTGCGCATGCGGCTGCTGCGGGTCGAGGGTGGTAATGCGGGCATTGCGAATGACCAGCGTGCTCATGCGACGCTCCTTGGAAGTGGAATCGAGTGCGGCACCGGCACGACCTGCCAGGCCGAGCGCAACAGCGGCGCCGCTGGCCAGCACCACGTTGCGGCGGCCGTGATCGAGGGGATCGTGACTCATGCGAAATCTCCCGGAAAGCGTTGGCCGTCCAGCGCCCAGGCGCCGGGGCCGGCCAGCGCGAGGGCCAGCAGCACCGTGGTCCACATCAACGGGTACTCACTGCCGCCGCGCATCCAGAACCAGCCCTTGGGCAGGGCCAACAGCACGGTGAAGCCGATGAAGGCAGCCGCCGCAAGTGCGGCGATGCGGGTCTGCCACCCCAGCAGCACGGCCAGCCCGGACAACACCTGCAGCAAGGCCAACAGCAATGGCAACGGTGCCACTGCCGGCAGCCCGAAACCGCGCAGCTCGGTGGCGAAGCCGGAAAGCCCCGGCCCCCCGAACCAGCCGAACAGCTTGCCCAGCGCGTGCGGCAGCAGGAAGCCTCCTGCCGCCACGCGCAGCATCAGCAGGGCCAGGTCGAGGCCATGGCCGGCAACCATGCTCAGTGCCCGCCTTCCTGCGCACCGAACATCCGCTTGGCGTACTGGATGCCGATCCCGTAGCCGCCGGCGTGGTCGCGCGCAATGCCGGTAGTCAGGTCGTAGGTTTCACCCCGTGCCCAGTCGCGCTGCAGTTCGAGCAGGTACTGCACGCTGGTCATCGGCACCGCGCCGGCCTGCACCATGCGGGTGATCGCACGCTCGTGCGCTTCCTCGCTGACATCGCCGCAGGCATCGGTAATCACATACACCTCGAAGCCCTGCGCCAGCGCCGACAACGCCGGGCCGACGATGCAGACGCTGGTCCACAGGCCGGCGATGACCAGACGGCGCTTGCCGATGCGGTTGATCTCATCGATCACAGGCTGGTCTTCCCAGGTGTTCATCGAGGTGCGATCGAACACCGTCTGGCCAGGGAAGATCTGCGGCAGTTCCGGGAACATCGGCCCGGAGAACGATGCTTCGGCGACTGTGGTCAGCACGACCGGTACATTGAAGCCCTTGGCGCCCTTGCCGATCAGCGACACGTTGTTGCGCAGCGCAGAGATGTCGATGGTGTGGGTGGCGAACGCCATCTGCGACTGGAAGTCGATCAGCACCAGGGCGTGGTCGGTCGGCGACAGCAGCGCCGGGGCGGGAGTGGCGGTGGCAAGGCTCATGGGTGGACTCCGTTGGAAACACGATCAAGGGGATGCAACAGGGCGGCATCACCGGCGACGTACTGGCCGGGGCTGCAGCCGGTCTCCGCGCGGAAGCTGCGGACGAAATGGCTCTGGTCGAAGAAGCCCAGCTGCTGGGCCAGGCAGGCCATCGGCAGCTGCGCGCCCGGCAGCAGCTGGCGCGCACGCTCGATGCGACGGCGGCGGACATAGCGCAACGGGCTGGCGCCGGTACCGGCGCGGAACAGGCGTACCAGATGGAAGCGGCTGACGCAGGCGGCCGCCGCCAGCTCGGTCACCCGCAGCGGCTGCGACAGATGCTCATCGACATAGCGCAGGGCGCGCTGCAAGGCGGCCGCCTGCTGCGGTGCCAGTGAAGCGGCGGGCGGATCAGGCGGGAAGAGGGTAGCCATGCGGGACGCCGCGAAGGGGTGCCCCATGGTGCGTGACCCCTGCGTGATGCCCTACCCCCGTCGGTCGAGGCCAGCACCTACCCGAATGGGGGAGGCCGACGGCCGAGCAGGCGGCGCCCGAACAACCGCGCATCCAGTGAATAGGCGCCAGGCCCCACCAGCAACAGCGCCAATGGCAGCAGCGCCTGCGGCCACGGCGCCTGCTGCGCGAACATGCCCACGGCCGCCATCAGCGCCGCCAACGGCGTCAACGCACCCAGCACGAGCACCGGCACTGCCAGCAGGCACAACGCGGACCACCCGCCCGCCTGCATGCCGGGCGAGAAAAGTGCAGCGGACAGGCACAACCGCAACCACAGCAGGCCGATGCCCGGACCGCGGTCGGGGAACATCACGAACAGGCGCTGCATGGCGGGGCTCCGGAGGGCATGCCGGCGTGATAGCCGACGCCGGCGCACGCCGCCTACCCCGTTCGGGTCACCCCGGACTGCCCCACACCTGCCAGAATGCGCGCCATGCGTGGCCGCCCCTTCCCGTCCGTGCGTCGCCTGCCGACGCTGCTGACGTGCCTGCTGCTGTTGACCTCCCTGCCCGCCTTTGCCGTGCAGCGCCCGCCGGTGAGCGGCGGGCTGCCCGATTACGAGCACACCGCCTGGCGTGTCGGCCAGGGCGCGCCAGGCGATATCTGGGACATTGCCCAGGACCGCGAGGGCCTGTTATGGCTGGCTACCGGCTCGGGCCTGTACCGCTTCGATGGCCGTCGCTTCGAACGGCAGCCAGCGCCCGCCGGCAGCCAGTTCCCGTCCACCAACATGGTCACGCTGGCGCATGCCGCCGGCGGTGCGCTGTGGATCGGCTACTTCCAGGCCGGCATCAGCCAGTTCACGCATGGGCAGCTTCGCAGCTACGGCCGCGAGCAGGGGGTGCCGGTCGGCGTGGTCCCACGCTTCAGCCAGGATCGCCAGGGCCAGCTCTGGGCGGCGATCAATGGCGGGCTGCGCCGCTTTGACGGACACCGCTGGCAGCCACTGCCGGCCGCTGCCGGCCTGCCCGAGCGCCGAGTGCAGTGGGTGCTGCACGACAGCCGGGGCAGGTTCTGGGTGCTGGCCGACCTGAAGATCTGGATGCGTGCGGCGGGCCAGACCGCGTTCGAGGACACCGGCATCGCGGTCTCGCAGATGGCGACGCTGGCCGAAAGCCCGCAGGGTGAAGTGTGGCTGGCCGACCGGGTGCGCGGCACCTCGCCGCTGGCCAACGCGCAGGGTCTGCTGGCGGCCGGCGAACGTGAGACGCGGCGGTTGCCGGAACTGGTTGCTGCGCGCCTGCAGTTCACTGCCGATGGCGCGCTGTGGGCCACGATGAGCCCGCACGGCGGCGTCGCCCGCATCACCTTCGACGGCACCCGGGCCGTGCGCATGGAACGCTTCGATTCGCCGCAAGGACTGACCGCCACATCGGCAGTGCCGATCATCGTCGATCGCGAAGGCAATCTCTGGGTCGGCACCAATCTCGGCCTCAACCGCTTCCGCGCACGCAGCGTGCACGCCCTGGTTGTCGGCCCGAGCGATCCCTACCGCTCGCTGGTACGGGCCAGCGATGGGCGCGTGTATGGCTATGGCGAAGACCTCAAGCCCTACGACCTGCGGCGCCCCCTGCTGAATGGCAGCGCCACGCAGCTGCAGGCCGCCGCGCGGCAGGCACCCACGTCGATCTGGCAGTTCGACTGGGTCAACCTCGCGCGCACGGTCGCCGGCCGCACCACATTGATCCCGCTGCCGGCGCCGTTCACCGGGCAGCCGCTGCATGCCCTGTTGTTCCCCGATGACGGACAGGCCTGGGTCTGCGCCGGCGAACGCGGGGTGCTGCACTACCAGCATGACCAGTGGCAACGTGAAATCCGCCTGCCAGAGCAGGCCTGCTCATCGCTGGCGCTGGATGCCGATGGCCAGCTGCTGCTCGGCTATGCCGATGGCCGCCTGCGCCGCCTGGGTGCAAATGGCACCGAGAGCTTCGGCGCCGGGGACGGCCTGTCGGTAGGACCGATCACTGCGATGCTGCACCACCGGGACCTTCTGCTGGTCGCCGGCGAAGCAGGGCTGGCGGCACGGCTGGGCAACGGCCGGTTCGTTCCGGTGCGCACCGACATGGCCGGCCTACTGGAAGGCATCACCGGCATGGTCGCCGATGCCAATGGACACCTGTGGCTCAACGGCAGCCGTGGCCTGGTACGGATGGAAAGCGGGTTGCTGCGCCGTGCCCTGCGCTCCGGCCTGCCAGTGACGCCACGCCTGTTCGATGCCATCGACGGCATGCCCGGCATCGCCCTGCAGAGCGGACCGATCTCCACCGCCGCCCTGGCCGACGACGGCCTGCTGTGGCTGGCCACCAACCAGGGCCTGGCCTGGCTGGACACCACCCGCTCGCACGTCAATACGATGGCTCCCAGCGTGCGTATCGGCGAGGTGCTGTATGGCAGCGAGCACGCGCCGCTACGCGATGGCCTGCGCCTCCCGGCAGGCACCAGCCAGCTGCAGATCGATTACGTGGCGCTGTCGTTGGCACGTCCGGAGCGCAACCGATACCGCTACCGCCTGTCGGGCGTGGATGATGGTTGGCAGGACGCTGGCAGCAGCACACGTGCGTATTACACCAACCTCGCGCCCGGCACCTACCGGTTCGAGGTGGAAGCCGCCAACGAGGACGGCATCTGGAGCACCGCACCGGCCAGCCGCAGCTTCCGCATCGCTCCCACCTTCATGCAGACCGTGTGGTTCAAGCTGCTGTGCACCGCCGCCGTGCTTGCACTGCTGGTGCTGGCGGTACGCATCCGCAGCGGGCAGCTGGCCGCACTGTTCCGCGCCCGACTGCAGGAACGCAACGACGAACGCGAACGCATCGCGCGCGACCTGCACGACACCCTGCTGCAGGGTAGCCAGGGCCTGATCCTGCGCCTGCACGCGATCAGCCAGTCAGCGCAGACACCAGCGCCGGTGCGCAGCCAGCTTGAGTCAGCGATGCAGCTGGCCGAGCGCAACCTGGCCGAGGGTCGCGAGCGGGTCAATGCGCTGCGCGAGGCGCCGTTCGCGGGCCGCGACCTCGCTTCGGCGCTGGCCGACGTGCACGCCGAATACGCCGGGCATGGCATCAATCCCCTGCGCCTGACCGTGGAGGGCGCGGCGCCACCGCTGCAGGCCGACGCGGCCGAAGAGGTGTTCCTGATCGGGCGCGAGGCCATCCGCAATGCGTTGCGCCATGCCAATGCCAGTGCCGTTGAAGTGGAACTGTCCTACGGCACGCGGTGTTTCCTGCTGCACGTGCGCGACGACGGCGCCGGCATTGCCGACGAGAACGCCGGCCATGGCCATTGGGGCCTGCAGGGCATGCGTGAGCGCGCCCAGCGCCTCGGCGCGGAACTGCAGCTGTGGACCCGCCCCGGGCTGGGTACCGAAGTCGCGCTGGCAGTCCCGGCCCGGCGGCTGTATCACCGCCGCCGATCGCGTTGGCATTGGCCCTGGAGTAGAGAAAACCATGACTGAGTCCCCTGCCCCGATCGGCGTGCTGGTGGTCGACGACCACCCGCTGCTGCGTGATGGACTGGCGGCACTGCTGGGCGCTCATGCCGACCTGCGCCTGCTCGGCGAGGCCGCCGATGGCGAGGAAGCCATCGCACGCTACCAGCAGCTGCAGCCGGATGTGGTGCTGATGGACCTGCAGATGCCCCGCCTGGATGGTGTGGAAGCCATCCTGCGGATCCGCGCGCTGGACCCACGCGCGCGCATCATCGTGCTGACCACTTACCGCGGTGACGTACGTGCGGTGCGGGCGCTGCAGGCCGGCGCCAGCGCGTACCTGCTGAAGGACATGCTGCGCCATGAACTGGTCGACACCATCCGCATGGTCGCCGGCGGCCGGCGCGCACCGATTCCCCCGGCGGTGGCAGCCAGCATCGCCGCGCACGTGGTGGAAGATCGCTTGTCGCCCCGCGAGACCGAGGTACTGCGGCACGTGGCCGGAGGGCTGTCGAACAAGCGCATCGGCGAGCGCATGCAGATTTCCGAGCAGACGGTGAAGGCGCACATGAAAAGCCTGATGGACAAGCTCGGCGTGGGTGATCGCACGCATGCGGTAACCCAGGCACTGCGGCGCGGCATCATCAGCCTGGACGACAGCGGTCACGATTAAGGGGTTGTCGGCAGGGCTTGCAGCCCTGCACCTGCTACGGGCTGGAGCAACAGCAACAGCAACAACTGAAGCAAAAGCGGTTTCCTGTGGGTCGGCGGGGTGGGTCCGGTTGCGGGAGACGCCGTAGACCCTTCCTTGGGGGCTTGGCCGCGGCATCCATGCCGCGGACACTCCCGCAACCGGACCCACCCCGCCTTCGACAGATCTCTGCGAGCTGTCGGGCATGGCTTTCTGTAGAGCCGAGCCATGCTCGGCTCAAATCGTTCCGATTTCCAGATACTCGATTTCGATGGAGATTCGTCTACGCATGGCGTGGATCTACCAGATCGCGAGAATCTGTCAGAGATGGGGCGGTGTCGGAGTGCGGGGTGTCAGCCGCATGGGCCCGAGGCATGCCTCGGGCGGGTTGGGCAGGACGCCCAACCCCGGTCTTGCCGTGTGCGCAGGAAAGCGCACACGAGCAAGCGGCTGCC
>NZ_LEKR01000073.1:0-11426 GCF_001580555.1 Stenotrophomonas sp. DDT-1 | reverse complement strand
GCAGCTTCGACATGGCGGCGTTCGGCCAACTCGGCGCGATGCGCTGCGGCACGCTGATGCTGCTGCACGTCCTCGTTCGCGCTGGCGAAGGCCTCCGGCGCCCGCGCATCCTGGCCCAGCAGGCCCTGCACGCTCTGCGCCATGCGCTGCAGCAACTGCGGGTCGACGTCATCGTCGCCCAGCCAGTTGGCGCCGACTTCGGCAATCTGGTTGAGCAGTTCGCGCGCGGGGTGCTCGTCGCGCACGAAGAAGCCGGGGTCGGCCATTGCCGCACGTGCCAGCGGTACCTGCAGGCGCGCCAGCAGGGCGGCCGGCACCGGGTCCGGACGCTGCTGCTGCTGCACCTGCTGCATCAGCATGCGCAGCAGGTCGAGGCTGTCGCGGTCGTGGCTGCCCAGCTGGGCCTGCGTGCCATGCTCGCTGCGCAGTTGCGCCACCACGGCCGCCTGCAGGTCCGCCACGCCGGTGGCGGCGCTGGACTGCGCCTGCAGGCGTGCGAGGACCGCATCCACGGCCGCGCTGGGCACAGCATCGCGATCCGCAGGTGCTGCGCTGGCATGGCGTGCCTGCTGCAGCAGCGCATGCAGCGCGCTGCCCGTGGAGGTGGTCAGGCCCGGCAAGGCCGCGCCGGCCGTGCTGTCATCCTGGAAAGCGTCCTGCACCAGGCTCGACCAGGAGCCGGCCGGTGCCGATCCGTTCCAGCCGGTCAGTGGCGCGGCGGCACGCTTTGCCGGCTGCGTGGTGCGACCACCGCCCACCGACTGGGTGATGATCCGCCGGGTGCTCGATGAACGCGCCAGATAGGGGGTATAGACCAGGCCGGGCAGCACGCCGTGCTGGGCCAGCAGGGCATTGGCACGGTCGAGGATGTCGCCCAGGCGTTCCAGCACCTGGCGTTCGAAGCTGCGGTACAGCGCCAGCTGAACGTCGACGGCGAGCGAATCCTGTTCGGCAATCCGGCGCAGCATGGCGCACAGTGCCTGCGGTGCCAGCGGCAGGGTGTCGGCCTCGAAGGCCGGTGCTGCCGCCAGTACGCCCAGGCGTTGGCCCAGCAGGTTCAGCGTGTTGGTCGAGCGCAGCGTTTCCCGCCGCACCATCTCGGTCAGCAGCAGGTCGCGGTCCACTTCATGCTCATCGACCAGCGACAGCCCGAGCATGCCGGGCAGCGGCGGCGGCGTGGAACCGGTGCTGGAGTGGGCCGTGGGTTCGCGCAGCCGTATCAGCGCATCGGCCACGGCATCAAGCATGCGGTCAGCGAAATGACCGGAGAAGGCATGCAACTGGCCGCGCTGGGCCATCAGCTCCGCCTGCAGCTGCGGATTGCGCGCGCGATCCGCGTCGTGCAGCAGCGTCTGCTCCAACGCTTCGATGGTCAGGATCAGCGGCGCGGCCAGCGTTTGCCGGCACAGGCCGATCAACGCGCCCAGCAGCTCACGCACCCGCGGTGGCAGGTCGCTGGCGGCCAGGCGGGCTTTGTCGGCAGAGGTAATGGAAAAGACAGCTGACATCGGCGAGCGGTACCCGGATTCCCGCGGATCGATCTTGTGAATCTACCGTGTCGGCCGCAGTCGGCGCTACTTTAGGGTGAACGTGTCTCACGTCCGCTGGGGAGGGACGACGGATGAACGGTGGTGCCGGTCGCTGGCCGGCAACGCTGTCTCCACCGGAGTACCGGCCAGCGGCCGGCGCTACCCGCTACGGCGGAAGGTCTAGTCCTCCAGGAACAGGCTCACCACGTCGTTGGTGAACCGGCGGCCCAGCTCGGTCGGCTGCACATGGCCCTCCGCCACGTCCAGCCAGCCGCGCTGCACGGCCTCGCCCAGGGGCGCGTCCAGCACGCTGCGCGGCAGCCCGGTGCGCGACTCGAAATCGCGCAGGCCGAAACCTTCGTGCAGGCGCAGCAGGTTGAGCATGTACTCAAACGGCAGCCGCTCCGGCGCGATCACGTCGTCACCACCGAACGAGGCCGGGGTGCCCGCGCTGTCCAGGTAGGCCTGCGGATGCTTCAGTTTCCAGCGGCGCAGCACGTGTTCTTCGGCACCCGAGCTGATCTTGCCGTGCGCGCCAGCGCCGATGCCCAGGTAATCGCCGAAACGCCAGTAGTTCAGGTTGTGCGCACTCTGCCGACCGGGGCGTGCGTAGGCGCTGACTTCGTACTGGCTGAAACCGGCCTGCGCCAGCAGCGCCTGGCAGTGCTCCTGCATGTCCCAGGCATTGTCTTCATCGGGAATGCCCTGCGGCGGACGCGCGAAGAACACCGTGTTCGGTTCCAGGGTCAGCTGGTAGTGCGAGATATGGGCCGGTTGCAGCGCAAATGCACGTTCCAGATCGGCCTCGGCACCGGCCAGGGTCTGTTCCGGCAGCGCGTACATCAGGTCGATGTTGAAGTTGTCGTAGCCCGCGTCCTGCGCCATCTTCACCGCGCGCTCGGCTTCGCCACTGTCGTGGATGCGGCCCAGGCGCTTGAGCATGGCGTCGTCGAAACTCTGGATGCCGAAGCTGAGGCGGTTCACGCCTGCCGCGCGGTAGCGGTCGAAGCGGCCATGCTCGGCGGTGCCCGGGTTGGTTTCCAGGGTGATTTCGGCGTTGGGGGCAAAGCGCAGGCGCGCGCTGGCCTGCTGCAGGAAACGGTCGATCGCTTCCGGCGGGAACAGGCTGGGCGTACCGCCGCCGAAGAACACGCTGTGCACCACCCGGCCCCAGACCAGCGGCAGGTCCTGGTCGAGATCGCGCAGCAGTGCATCGATGTAGCCATCGAACGGCAGCTCACCCTTGGCCTGGTGCGAGTTGAAATCGCAGTACGGGCACTTGCGCACGCACCACGGCAGGTGCACGTACAGCGACAGCGGTGGCGGCACCAGCCGCGGCGGGCTGTCGGGGGCAGCGGAGCAGGCTTCGCCGGGCAGGTGGTTGCAGTGGTCGTGGGCGTGCGGCATGGGCTTCATCGGTAGTGCCGGCCATTGGCCGGCTTCCCTGGTTCGATCAGGTGGCGTCAGTACAGCGTCGCCAGCTGCTGCTTGAGCTGCTGCAGGGCAATGGCACGGTGGCTGATTGCATTCTTCAGTGCCGGCTCCATTTCCGCGGCGGTCAGGCCGTGAGTGGTGTCCAGGAATACCGGGTTGTAGCCAAAACCATTCGTGCCACGCAGCTCGCGGATGATCTGTCCTTCCCAGCGCCCTTCGCAGATCAACGGCTGCGGGTCGGTGGCGTGGCGCAGCAGCACGATCACCGCATAGAAGCGGGCGCTGCGCTGGCCGTCGGGCACTGCGGCCATCGCGTCCAGCAGCTTGGCGTTGTTGGCCGCCGCGTTGGTCGGGTGGCCGGCATAGCGCGCGCTGTACAGGCCGGGCGCGCCGCCGAGTGCATCGACGATCAGGCCCGAATCATCGGCCAGTGCCGGCAGGCCGGTCGCTTCGCAGGCCGCGCGTGCCTTCAGCAGCGCATTCTCGACGAAGGTCAGGCCGGTCTCTTCCACGTCGCCCAGGCCCAGTTCGGCGGCCGAGGTGATCTGCAGCGGCAGGTCGGCGAGGATCTCCTGCATCTCCACCAGCTTGCCGGTGTTGTGGCTGGCCAGTACCAGTTTCTTCATTGACGGGGCTCCAGCAGGTCCCAGGTGTTGCCATACAGATCGCGGAACACCGCGACCGTTGCATAGGGTTCTTCGCGCGGCGCTTCCAGGAACTCGACGCCGGCGGCCAGCATCGCCGCGTGGTCGCGGTGGAAGTCGTCGGTGTTGAGGAAGAAGGCGACGCGGCCACCGGTCTGGTTGCCAATGCGGCTGCGCTGCGCCTCGTCGCTGGCACGGGCCAGCAACAGGGCGGCGGCGCTGCCGTCGGTCGGGCCGACCACCACCCAGCGCTTGTGGCCCTGGTCGATGTCTTCCAGCAGCGTGAAGCCGAGCTTGCCGGTGTACCAGGCAATGGCTTCGTCATAGTCGGCCACCACAAGGGTGGTCAGGGCAAGGCGCCGGTTCATGCCGACAGCGCCGCCTGCTGCGCGGCCAGCAGCTCGGCCACGCCCTTTTCGGCCAGGCCCAGCAGCGCGTCCAGTTCATCGCGACGGAAGGCGTGGCCTTCGGCGGTGCCCTGCAGTTCGATGAAGCCGCCACCGTCGTTCATCACCACGTTCATGTCGGTGTCGCAGTCGCTGTCTTCGGCGTAGTCCAGGTCCAGCACCGGGGTGCCGCGGTACACGCCCACCGACACCGCCGCCACTGCGCCCAGGATCGGGTTGCGCTTGATGTCGCCACGCTTCATCAGCACGTTCACCGCATCGACCAGGGCCACGTAGGCGCCGGTGATGGCGGCGGTGCGGGTGCCACCGTCGGCCTGCAGCACGTCGCAGTCCAAGGTGATGGTGCGCTCGCCCAGCGCGTTGCGGTCCACGCACGCGCGCAGGCTGCGGCCGATCAGGCGCTGGATCTCCAGCGTGCGACCGCCCTGCTTGCCACGGGCTGCTTCGCGGTCGCTGCGGGTGTGGGTGGCGCGCGGCAGCATGCCGTACTCGGCAGTCACCCAGCCTTCGCCCTTGCCGCGCAGGAAGCCCGGCACGCGGTTCTCGACGCTGGCGGTGCACAGCACACGGGTTTCACCGAAGCACACCAGTACCGACCCTTCGGCGTGGCGGGTGAAGCCGCGTTGGATGACGACCGCGCGGAGCTGGTCGGGCTGGCGGCCGCTGGGGCGGGAATCGGACATGGTGCGGGGTTCCGTAATGGCGAGGGAGTACGCCGCCACGCCCGCGGCCTTCACGGGGCGGGCAAGGGGGCTCTGGTGAGGGCGCTAGGGTACCATTCCCCCTTTGCACGCACCGGACACATTCCATGATTCGAAGCATGACCGCCTATGCCGGCGGCGAGCGGGTCACCCCGTGGGGCACGCTGGGCTGCGAGCTGCGCTCGGTCAACCACCGCTTCCTGGAGGTCGGCACCCGCCTGCCCGAAGAACTGCGGGCGCTGGAACCGCAGCTGCGCGAGCGCATCGCCGCACGCCTGAGCCGTGGCAAGCTGGATCTGGTGATGCGCCTGCGTGCACCGGAGGCAGCGGCCAACCTGCAGGTGGACGAGGCCCTGCTGGGCCAGCTGGGCCGCCTGGCGCACCGGCTGACCTCTGATTTCCCCAATCTGCAGGTCAGCTTCACCGAGCTGCTGCAGCTGCCCGGCGTGACCCGCGGCGAGGCCACCGATGCCGCCGCCCTGCAGGCCGAGGCACTGGCCCTGCTGGACCAGGTGCTGGACGGCTTCGTCGAGGCCCGTGAGCGCGAAGGCGGCAAGTTGTCGGCCGCCATCAGCGAGCGCGTGGACGGCATCGAACGCATCGCGACTGAAGTGCGCACGCTGATTCCGGCCATTCGCGACGGCCAGCGCGCCAAGCTGGCCGCCCGCCTGGCCGACCTGCCGCACCCGGTCGACCCTGGTCGTGCCGAACAGGAGCTGGTGCTGTGGCTGCAGAAGCTGGACGTGGATGAGGAGCTGGACCGCCTCGGCAGCCACATCATCGAGATCCGCCGCGTGCTCAAGCAGCGCGAGCCGGTCGGTCGCCGCCTGGACTTCCTGCTGCAGGAGTTCAACCGCGAAGCCAATACGCTGGGCTCGAAGTCGGTGGACAGCCGTACGTCCAATGCCGCGGTGGAGCTGAAGGTGCTGATCGACCAGATCCGCGAACAGGTGCAGAACATCGAGTGATGCTGCATCCCGCGGTACAGCAGGGGCGTCTTCGGGCGCCCTTGTCGTTTCAGCGCATCAGCGCACGCTGACGCCTGGCGCTCCTTCGGCCAGCCGCCCCACCACGGCCGCCTGGCCGAACCCCGCGTCGTGGAAACAGGCCAGCACCGCATCCACCGCCTCCGGGGCGCAGGACACCAGCAGCCCACCGCTGGTCTGTGGGTCGGTCAGCAGCGGCTGCCAGTGTGCCGACAACCCATCGGCGAAACGCACCTCCGCACCATACGAGGCCCAGTTGCGATTGGAGGCGCCGGTTACGCAGCCGCGCTGCAGCAGGTCCAAGGCCTGCGGCAGCAGCGGGATCTGCGCGCTGTCCACTTCGGCGGCAACGCCACTGGCCCGGCACACTTCCAGCAGGTGGCCGAGCAGGCCGAAACCGGTGACGTCGGTCATCGCGTGCACACCGTCCAGCGCGGCCAGCGGCACGCCCACGGTATTCAGGCGGGTGGTCGACGCGATCATCTGCTGGTAGCCCTCGGCATCCAGCACTTCTTTCTTCAGCGCCGACGAATACACGCCCACGCCCAGCGGCTTGCCCAGCACCAGTACATCGCCGGCGCGGGCATCGGCATTGCGCCTGAGCCGCTGCGGGTCGAGCACGCCGATCGCGGCCAGGCCATAGATGGGTTCCACCGAATCGATGCTGTGGCCTCCAGCGACCACGATGCCGGCATCGGCGCAGGCACGCTCGCCGCCCTGCAGGATGCCGCGGATGGTCTCCTGCGGCAGCGTGTTGATCGGCATGCCGACGATGGCCAGCGCGAACAATGGTCGTGCCCCCATCGCATACAGGTCCGACAGCGCGTTGGTGGCAGCGATGCGGCCGAAGTCGAACGGGTCGTCCACAATCGGCATGAAGAAATCGGTAGTGGCGACGATTGCCTGGCGATCATCGAGGCGGTACACCGCGGCGTCGTCGCTGGTCTCGCGGCCGACCAGCAGTTCGGCCGGTGCCGGAAGCGCTGGCACGCCCCGCAGCAGTTCGGACAGCACGCCCGGCGCGATCTTGCAGCCGCAGCCGCCGCCGTGTGCCAGCGAAGTCAGTCGTTGCGGGGCATCGGCCGTTGAAGGGGCGGGGGACTGCGCGTGCGTGGCCATGCCGACATCTCCTGCGGAAACACCAATGGCGGAAGGCAGCAGGAGTCGAACCTACCAGGGAACGATCGACGCCCCCTACTGGGTTTGAAGCCCAGCCGCATGCCCGGATGCGCATGCCTTCCGAAAGTACGGCGGCACCGGTGGGCTCATTCGCGGGCTGCGTTCCACTGCAGGTCGCCGCGCGGCCGATGCTGGTCACCGACGCGTCGAGTGTAGCCAACGCGGTTGAAGAACTCCAAGATCTGGATGCTGCGCTTGCGGCCCAGGCCGATGGCATCGCGGAAGGTGGCCGCATCCACCGTGCCGGTGGCCTGCGACAGCTGCGCGACGATCGCGGCCAGCTCGGCAATGCGGGCCGGTGCATAGAACAGGTCCGGCACCACCTGGAACAGTTCGCCACGCGCGGTGGCGCGGCGCAGGACGGCGCGGACCTCGTCTTCGGCCAGACCGGCGTCGGTGGCCAGCGTGCGCACCCACGGTGGATCAAAGCGACCGGCGTGCAGTTGCGGCAGCACGCGTTCCAGCAGAAGTCGCTCGCGTTCCGGCGGCGCATGGTCATGGCCGGGCAGGCGCCACCAGGCGCCCACGCGCTGCACGCTGCCGTCGTCCAGCAGGCCCTGCAGCAGAGCATTCCACAGGCTCGTTGCAAGCGCGGGCAGCGTACTGCGCTGCAGGCGCCCGCTATCAACACCGGGTTCATCCGGACGTCGCTCGTGCCAGCTGCGCAGCGACATGGTCACCTGTTCGCGAAGCGCCTGCCAGTGCGAAGCAAGGATGACCACCGTGTCTTCGCGGGTGACGATGCGCCGTGTGTCTGCAGGCAGATCGATCCGGTCGGCCGCGCGCCGGCAGTAGCGTTGCAGGGCGGCCATGGCTATGCCGAAGGAAGCCTGCTGCAACAGCGGGCCGATTCCTGCCCCTGCCGCCAGCTGCTCCAGTGCGCCCAGCCAGGCGAGCCGTGCCGGGCTGCGCCGGCGCCGCTGTGGTGGGTCCGGATCGAGCACGATGCCACCACCCAGCGTGCGGATGGCCGCTGAATCACGGGCGATGAATCGATCACCGCACATCGCGCAGACCGGTGCATCGAACACCAGTTGCACCAACTGTCCGTCGCCGTGATCGACATCCTCCAGCAGCACCACATGGGCCTGCCGGTGCATCGTGCCCCAGTGGATGTGCAGCGGCGCCCAGTCCCGCAACGGTGCGGCCAGTGCGGAAAGCCGCAGGCGCACGTCGACGCGACGGGTCGCCAGCAGGGCGCGCGGGTCGGCGATCCAGTCGCCACGGTGGATGTCGTCGCGGGCGATGGCAGCCAGGTTCAACGCGCAGCGCTGCCCGGCCATGGCGTGTTCGCTGGCCTGGTTCTGCGCGTGGATGCTGCGTACGCGCACGTCCGTGGCGGCCGGCATCAGCTGCAGATGCTCACCCACGGCAGCGATGCCGCCGTGCACTGCGCCGGTCACCAGCGTGCCGTGGCCGGCCAGCGAGAACACGCGGTCCACCGGCATGCGGAACAGCTCGCCGCGCAGTTCGGCCTGGCGCGTGTTGGCGTCGTCCGACGCCCACGCGTGCAGCTGGGTACGCAGCGCGTTGATGCCAGCATCGTCGGGTACGGTGCTGTTGCAGGCGAATACGGGGGAATCCTGCAGCGGCGTTCCGGCCAGCAGCGCGGCGATCTCGATCTCGACCCGGGCGATGCGCGCGGCGTCCACGCGGTCGATCTTGGTCAGGGCGACTGCACCGCGATCCACGCCCAGCAACTGCAGGATTGCCAGGTGCTCGCGGGTCTGCGGCATCACACCGTCGTCGGCGGCGATCACCAGCAGGGCGACATCGATGCCGGTGGCGCCGGCCACCATCGTATGCACGAAGCGTTCATGGCCCGGCACATCGACGAAACCCAGCGTCGCCTCGGCATTCCCTCCGCCTGTGTTCTCCACCGGGACATAGGCATAGCCCAGCTCGATGGAGATGCCGCGTGTGCGTTCTTCCTGCAGGCGATCGGTTTCGATGCCGGTCAGTGCGCGCACCAGGCTGGTCTTGCCATGGTCGATATGCCCGGCGGTGCCAACGATCATGCCTGCAGCGTGCTCCATTGCGCGAGGAAGGCGGCTTCGTCGGTGGGTTCCAGGCAGCGCAGGTCCAGCCAAAGCGCGTCATCGGCAATGCGGCCCAGCACCGGCCGCGGCAGCTGGCGCAAGCGCTTGGCCAAGCGATCCAGCCCGCCGCGGCGCGCGCTGGTAACGCGCAGTCCGGCGCTGGCCAGCTGCGCCTGTGGCTGCGCGCCGCTGCCGATCTGGCTGTACATCGAAGCCCGTTCAAGCGCATAGTCGGCGGCCAGCGACGCGCGCATCGGCTGCAGCAGGCGGTGTGCCTGCTCGTCGATGTCATCCCGCAGGCGCGAAAGGCTGCGCAGGGTCGGCAGCCGCAGTGCCAGCAGTTCCGGTTCGCGGTACAGGGCCAGCACGGCTTCCAGTGCGGCCAGGCCCATCTTGTCCATGCGCAGCGCCCGCTTGAGCGGGTTGCGGTTGATCCGCGCGATCAGGTCGGCGCGGCCGGCGATGATCCCGGCCTGGGGGCCGCCCAGCAGTTTGTCGCCACTGAACGAAACCAGATCGGCGCCGGCCGCCAGTGCTTCCTGCACGGTGGGCTCGTGCGGCAGGCCGAAGGCCGCCAGGTCGCACAGGCTGCCACTGCCCAGGTCCACCACCAGCGGCAGGCCGTGCTCGTGCGCGATCGCAGCCATTGCCGCAGTGTCGACCTTGGCGGTGAAACCGGTGATCGCGTAGTTGCTGGCATGCACTTCCATCAGCAACGCGGTACGGGCGCCGATGGCATGGGCGAAGTCGGCCGGGTGGGTACGGTTGGTGGTGCCCACTTCCAGCAGTCGCGCGCCGGCGCTGCGCATCACATCGGGAATGCGGAAGGCGCCGCCGATCTCCACCAGTTCGCCGCGCGAGACGACCACCTCGCGGCGGTTGGCCAGGCTGTTGAGCAGCAGCAGGACCGCCGCCGCATTGTTGTTGACCACGGTGGCGGCTTCGGCGCCCGTCAGTTCGCAGACCAGCGCCTGCACCCGTGCATCGCGGTCGCCGCGGCGGCCGCGGGTGATGTCGAATTCCAGATCGACCGGCGCTGTCATTGCGCGGGTGACCGCCTGCACGGCGACATTGGGCAACAGGGCGCGGCCCAGGTTGGTGTGCAGCACGGTGCCGGTCAGGTTGAAGATCGGCTGCAGGTCCAGCCGTGCATCGGCCGCCAGTGCGGCGTCGAGCGCCGCGACCAGCGACGGGCCGTTGATGGCCTGTTCGAGGCGTTCGGCCGAGAGCTGCGCGGCGCTGATACGGTCGCGTAGTTCCTGCAGGTGTGCGCGCAGCAGTTGGGTGATGCGGCTGCGGCCGTGGCGTTCGATCATGGCCGATAACGCAGGCAGGCGCAGCAGCCGGTCCAGCGAAGGCAGGGCGGCGGCCGATGCCGGTGTGGCGTGCGAGCGTGGCATAGGTCAGTCGCCGTCGGATTGCCACAGCAGCGGGTTCTGGCTGGCGCGCGCATAGCCTTCCTCGGCCAGCAGCAGGTCCAGCGCCAGCGTGCCGAGGTCATCGGCCACCGGCTCCAGTGACGGATCTTTCTCCAGGTACAGGATCTTGCGATAGCTGTGGCAGTGGTCGCAGGTCTCGGCGCGCACCGCACTCTCGCGCACCGCCTCGCCGCGGTCACCGTCCACATCGGCCAGGGCGCGATAGGCAATGTCCTTGCCTGCGGCGCCGCACTGGCTGCACTGCACGCGCACGTAATGCCACTGGCAGGCACACAGCGAGCACGACAGGTAGCGATAGGCGGCGTAGGGCGGGCGCGCCTGCACCACGCTGGCCACCGGCAGCGTGCCACAGAGCGGGCACAGCCCCGGTGCATCGGCCAGCGGCTTCAGGTCGGTCGGATGGAAGGTGGCGGCGAGCACCGCCCAGTACACCTGCAGCGCGTTCATCACCAGCAGCGCAGCGACGGCGTCGACCGAGGGCGCGTCATCGCGTTCCAGCACCGCATGCGCCTGTGCATCCAGCCACGCATCATCAGCAGCCGCGACGCGCTGCAGCTCCTGCCGGGTTTCCACCGGCAGGCCCGTTTCGTCGGCACAGTGCTGGCACAGCGTGCGCAGCCAGTCGTGCCAGCGCCCATCCAGTTGCAGTGTGTTGGCCGGTCGCAACGGCATGCCGGCGCCGGCCGCCGCGCTCGACTGCTGTGCACGCGCCTGTGCCTGCAGGTCCTCGCGTTGCTGCCCTGTCAACGCATCCAGCAGCGCCTGCTGTGCATCGGCCAGCGCCGCCAGCAGCTGCAGGTAGCCGCCGATGGCACTGTGCGCGGCGAGGCTGCGCAGGCGTGCCGCGCGTGTGGCGAACAGCGACTCGGTATCAGGCAGGATGATGCGCGGCACATCGCGCGAGGCGAGCGTCTCGATCTCACCGGGTTCAAGGATGCGTTGCGCCATGCAGGGCCAGCCAGAAGAACCAGGCTCCATCCTCGCTGTTGTCGGCGCTGGCGTCCAGCGTGTTGCCGGCCATCTGAAATGGTTGGGGTCAGATCCGTTTTCCACAGGAAAACGGATCTG
>NZ_LEKR01000072.1:0-11517 GCF_001580555.1 Stenotrophomonas sp. DDT-1 | reverse complement strand
GCGGAATACGGATCACCTTCCACCGTGGATCCATCTCGTGCAGCGCAAGAACGACCTTCTTGAAGGTCCCGTAATAGTGGCGCTGGGTCTCCACCGAGAGAACTGTCGGGTGCGTGGTATCCCTACCTTTCAGATACGTTAGAAAGGACTCGCCGAGATCCATTGGAGTGTCGTCTGGGCCGCTTATCTTTACCCCTTTTACGGTTAGGTACTGCACCAGGCCACTCACGATGTTGTTAGCTGAAGAGGATCTAGTCGTCTCCCTGCTGTTCTTGTTAGCTCGGCAGAACGCCTCGGCGAAGAGCGGTGCCGCTGCACCTATGCCCTTCCACCGGCTGAGATTAACGATGTTGTCGCGCAGGTCTCCGGCGCGCCTGAACGCGACTTCTAGGCGACCAGCGCTCTCGCGGACATCCCATTTCTTTGTGTTGCCTACCTTTTCCTCAACTACTACGGCGTGCCGCAGCTGGGCGGATCTTCTTCCTGCCACGTAACGCTCCAATCCGTGTTCAATCTGATTTGATAAGGTGAGTCGGTCACATGCGAGGAGTAGTGCGTATGCTGGCCGTGGAGCCGTGTGAGCTCCAACTCGTCAGGCCTCGACGCCGATTCGCATAAAGGGTTGACCTTCAAGGTGCAGTCTGATCGATTCCCTGGTTTCGCTCTCGAATGCGTTCGCGCTTCGCAGGTAGATGGACTCAGTCGTATCCCTGAGACTGTGTCCCAGTACCGACTGAACATACTTGATCGCATCCATGTCACCGTTTGCGCGCTTCTCCATGTACGTGTACAAGGCGAAGGTGTGTCGAAGGGCGTGAATGGTTATTCGCTCGCGCTGCGTGGATTCGTAGCGAGCCAGGTCACGCTCTTTGGAGAGCCGTTTGAGCAGCCTGTCCTTGGCCTGGGCGAAATGCCGGTCGAAGATCTGCGGGGTTATCGGATTGCCCGCATGCTTGCGGTTGTTTGCGTCGAGGACGAATAGGACGCCGTGATCCTCGAGCTTGTGGTATCCCAGTCGGAGGTCAACGAGGCGCTGCCGAACACCTTTGGCATAGCGCTTCAACGCGTTGAGTAGCCAGACTGGAACGGGAACATTGCGCTTCTTGTTACCTTTCCCGAGCACGGGGATGGCGACTGCAGTGAGAGGATCGCGCCCTTCCGTACGGGCCTGAAGGATGGTTTTCGCTTTGAGATCGCACACTTCCGCCCGCCTCAGTCCTGCTTGATAGCAAAGCTCAGCCATCAATCGCTGCGCCGTGGTTGCGTATGCCAGTTCAACCAGACCGTTTCGCTCGAGCACAGGGTTTGGACCTAGTTCGTCAAGAATACCGACGACGGTCTCGGGATGGAGCGCAGTGATGAGTTCGTCAGCGTCGTTCAGCCCGGGAAGGTCGACGCCAACGTCGAGAACTTGAACAGTTCCTCGCTTCGTCTGCTTGCTCAGCAGCGCTGGTGCCTTCCTCAGGTATCCCCGTTTCACGCAGAATGCGATTAGCTTGGTCACGGTCGACCATCTTCGATGAATAGTCGCGGCGGCGAGCTTATCCAAGGTCACCGCAGAGTCCAGGTCAGTCAAGGTGTCCGCATAGGATCTGAGGAGATCCTCATCTACGTCGGAAACGAGCTTTTTTCTTGCGTCAAGAAAGTGATGGAAGTCGGTGAGGTCAGCCGCGATAGCTGCGGTTGTGTTCTTGCTGCAGGCAAGCTTTGGCTTTGGACCGATCGTTAGATGGGCATCTGCAAAGAATTCAAAAGCGGGCTGAACGATCGTTCCATCAGACCTGCTGACCAAAAAGCAGAAGCCTTCGGGTAAGGGTACGCCTTGCGCACACTTGATTCCTGTCGCTTCCGAAGCGATTGCACGTGCGGTGCATATTTCGACGTCATAGACCATGGCGCCGAAAGCTATCAGGTATACGGAAAGTTTTTTTTGCTGTGAGCCTTACGGTACGTTAACAACTGAAATGAGAATCATGCCTACTTTTTACTTCCATTGATTCATATATTTACGCGTGATCGTGACCCTACTGGTACGCTCGGTGTGAAGGAAGACCTGCTCGCTGGTACGGGGGAAGTGCGCAACAGAGAGGTGGGTTCGTTCGTCGCGCAGGCTAGATTTGCTCCTTCAGTACCAATGTTGGTGTCCGCTTGGCGCGGCAATCGGTAGCGCGCGGTCAATGGCTACCCAAGGCTGGCAGTGAGTTGACATCATCAATCGGGAGACGCCGCGGTTGCTACTGCGCGTTCTTTAGGGAAGCGTGTTGGCTGGGCAGTGGGTACGCCTGGAGCTACCGATTCAATTGCTGCCGGCAAAGGTAAGGTTGCCGCAACGCCACTGCACCACTTTTGATTGCTGGCAACCTTTGGTTGGCCGTCTCCGGGTTCTCCGGAGCGACGCTATCAAAGAGTTTCTCGAGTGCTGCCCGCGTGCTGATCCCTAACTGTGCCGAATGTGCGAGAGGACGGCCGCTGCATACGCGCTCTTTCAACGAGCCATCGAGACAACGCGCTGCTCAGCCATGATCGGCGATCATGTGGCCAAGGTCGGATGCACTCTGCAGTTCAATGATGCGATCGGTCAGGCGTTCAGCTGCGATCTGCAACCCGTCATCGTCTGACGAGTACGGGGAGCCGAACAGCGGGATCTCGACCCACAGTCTCTCCTGCCCATCATGCACATAGGGGCCATGGTCATCCAAGAGAAGGGCTTCACCCACGTGGGGGGAGACATAGGAAAGATCCTTTGTCCTTCCAGACCAGTGGATGTATCGAAGCTCGACAAACCATGCCGGAACACTGCCTTCCCTAGCCAGGAGTCCGGCAATTCTTCTTGCAAGTGCCTCGGGAACCGTAGTGAACAGTACAAGTTCCTCGAACTGCGATCGGACATCCTCTAGGAACCGGTGAAGCCCAGGGCGAGGAATCTGACTGACTGCGTTGGAGATGAGCGTGCCTTCGAGGTCCAGTGCCAGGATGGTTGGCTTCATTGGGAGTTCCTGTCTAAGCTTCTAAGCCTGAGTAAACGCATCGGTAGGTAGCTATCCATGGCGTGGGTCACAGGGTACCGGTTCGGGCTACGCCCCTCTGAAACTTTGCCCAACCACTTCACTTCCGTTGGATTGCTTCTGAGACCTCTACGGCCCAACGCGAGGTGTGGATGATCCTGGTCTCCTGCAGCTGCTCTTGAAGGATCTGGCGTTTGGTGAGCTGAGACACCGCCTCCCACTCGTTCCTGAAGATGTAAGTGGCATTGCCTGACTCGGGACTCTCGAACACGTATCGATTCCTTCCCGTGAACCCAAAAACGATGTACTCACTGAAACCGCCTAATCCGACTGCCATGAAGTCGGGCTCGTGACGAGTGATGGTCCGGATGCGCTGCTTAGCGACTGCGCGGTCGCTGTCGGTCAACTGCTTCAGATAACTATCCAATACCTGCATCGCTCTATCGAACGGGAACTTCCCCGGAGGGAGAATGCGCCAGTTGATCTTCTCGACCCTGACCGGCACCGCGAGGTCCGGGTCAACGATTTCGAAGTGTTGGAAGCATTCCAGGTAGATGTTGAGGAGGTTTGCAATGCTCTCTTCTGGCTCCGTCCGGTCAATGATCCTAGTAGCCATTGCGATACCACTGTCTGTATCTACAGCAGTGAGGAATTCACCAGGTGGTGCAACGTATTCCCTGGGATAGGTCTCATAGGATCTTGTCTGAGTACCGTGGTGAGTGTGTCCGTGCCAGTCCTTCCACGAGGTATTGATTGATCGAGACTTGGTGACCATCGGAAGGTCCTTTCGGATGATCTCTTTGCCTCGGGCATTGAATAACGTCGCGGGTCCTTCGGCGCTTGGCACAATGGAAGCGCCTGCGAGCGGAAGGTCGTCGAATCCCAGCATCGCCGCTTGGTGTTCTGTGAGTGGGCCGCTAAGAATGCGAAACTGTGGCAGCCGCTCAATCGTGCTTCGGTAGACTGATAAACCTCTCACTTGCTTGGGCATACGCTGGTCCTTTTCATGAGGAAGCGGGATAACCAAATATGTTTGGAAAGCCGTCTAAGCTTGCTGCGGAGGAGATGCTATTTCCTTTTCGGGGAGATGCTATCAGTACTCAGAAACCTAGGACGCTCTGTCCCTGTAGGCGCCGCTCGGACTGCATCCATAGCTTTGTACTGATGCTAGCCTCGTTTTCCGTTCGGCTAGAAAAGTTGCCCCTGTGGCGACTTGTCTTGGGGAGGTTGAAAAAGATGAGTGGCCAGCGCTGGCAGCCTAGTGAAACCGAGTTCACGATGCTTCTTTTCAAAGCGCTTCCGGATCAAGTCCGCTACAGGGCCAGTTCCGGACATCCTGGTGCCAAAGCTGGCGTCATACTCCTTTCCACCATGCATCTGTCGCATCAAGCTAAGCACGTGCGCAGCGCGGTCCGGATAGTGCAGCTCGAGCCATTCTCTCCAAATGTCCTTAATCTCGTTGGGTAGCCTGAGAAGCACGTAGCCTGCTGCCCGAGCGCCGTGTTCGTGAGCAGCCTCAAGGATGGCTTCTAGGTCATGGTCGGTGATCATGGGAATGACCGGCGCGATCAAAACCCCTACCGGTACTCCTGCCTCGTGCAGCTGATTCATTGCTCGCAGCCTTGCGTGGGGAGCAGCAGCTCGTGGTTCCAGTTTTGCAGATAGCTTCCTGTCGAGCGTGGTGACCGAGAAGTAGACCGTAACCAACCGATCCTTGGCCATCGACGCCAGCAGTTCGACGTCCCTGGTGATCAAGGCACTCTTGGTGACGAAGCTCACCGGATGCTTGGCATCAGCAAGCACCTCAAGGCATTGGCGTGTAATTTGGTAATTCCTTTCAATCGGCTGATAGCCGTCTGTGTTTATCCCCAACGCAATCGGGGTGCACTTGTAGTTCGACTTGCTAATTTCTGCTCTGAGGCGCTCCGGGGCATTTGTCTTTGCAAACAGGCGCGTCTCGAAGTCTAAGCCTGGTGAAAGGCTCAAGTAGGAGTGAGAAGGGCGAGCAAAACAGTAAACACAGCCATGCTCGCAGCCGCGGTACGGGTTGACCGACGCGCTAAAGCCAACGTCAGGGGATGAGTTGTGGCTGATCACTGTGCGCGCTCGCTCTTCCTGCACCTGAGTTCTCAGCGGTGGCGCGTCTTCCATCTCCTGGTAGACCGACTCCCAGCCGTCGTCGACTCCCACTGTTGCAGTGGTATCGAAACGGCTTGGGACACGCGATGCGGCCCCTCTGCCTTTGAGGGGAACTTGGGCCTTTCGAGCATCCTGTTCCATGGCGACAACTTGGGAAGGTCGGGCCGTTAGTATTATTGCTAACCACAGGCGCCGCAACACCGTGAAATTCAGCTAGCTGTAGGCCATACGGTCGTTTGGCGAGTAGGTTCTGCCCAGGCTTATCCACAGCTTCGGCTGGCAAGGCCTTTATCAGCTGCGTTGGCCATGGAGCGCTTTGGCTTCCGCCAAGAAGATCTGCATCAATGCCCGCGATCGACGTGTTGCTGCAGGCAGTGGAATGCCCAACTGTGCGCAGAGCGAAGTCGCATATGCCATCTGTGCACCCGTGGGCGGCTTGATGTCCCAATCCGTTAGCTGGGGGATGAGCTTTGAGAGCTCTTCTGCCAGGCGGTACTCAAAGCCTCTTGCTTGCCCTTCCTCTTCTTGCATTCGACGCATCTGCATAGCGACCTGCTCCCTGCCCATGGGAGAAAAGGGAAGCTCAAGAGTGAACTCCAGTTCCGGACATACGAGGTAAAAGTTCATGGGAGATGCAATTAGTACTTATAAGTAGACTACCTTTAGAGGCGTAGTCTTTAAAGTACTGGAACCACAAGCTGCTTCGTATGGTCGAGCATACGAACCAAGCGAAACTTGCAGATGTGATCCGCGCGCATCGCATTGATCTGGGTGTCAGCCAAGAAGCCTTTGCTGACCACATCCAGATGCACCGCGCCTACTACAGCAAGATCGAGCGTGGCGAAAAGAACCTCACTCTCGCTACCTTGGAGCGAGTTGCTAAAGGCATGGGTACCTCGATGTCGGCCCTGCTGCGCGCCGCAGGGCTCTAACACTCTTTGCAGACCACGAAGGTTGGCCAACCTCTCCAGGATGGGCGTGTTTGGCCGGCACTGCGCGGGGGATTGTGCCGATAGCAATGTGTTTACTGATTATTCTCTAACCTGTTGATCTATATGGATTTATCTAGTGAACAATCAGGGGGTATTGATACAACACTCACAACCGCGATACGGATTCACCGACTGGCTGAAGCCGACGTCTGGCGAAGTGTTGCGGGTGATGATGCTGCGCGCGGTCTCGGCGCGCACCTCGGTGCGCAGGCGCGGCGCGAGGAACTCCTCGCTCTCA
This sequence comes from Stenotrophomonas sp. DDT-1, assembly GCF_001580555.1. Taxonomy (NCBI): domain Bacteria; kingdom Pseudomonadati; phylum Pseudomonadota; class Gammaproteobacteria; order Lysobacterales; family Lysobacteraceae; genus Stenotrophomonas; species Stenotrophomonas sp. DDT-1. Next base: position 5,143 of record NZ_LEKR01000072.1, on the reverse strand, counting down.
TCGACCGCCCAGCCGTCGTCCACCGCCTCGCTGACGGTGCTTTCGAAGCGCCCAGCAAGGTGGGACGTGGAACCTCGGCCCTTGATCGCAATACCCATTGCGGCAGCGTACGCCGGGGCTGTCTCAATGGCTGCGACGGCCGTCTGAAGGGTTCAGGGCAAGTCTGAGCCGAGCGTGGGCTCGGCTCTACAGTGGATACGGGTACCTTGTAGAGCCGAGCCCATGCTCGGCTGCATCCATCGGTCAGAGCAGGGCCAGATAGCCCCGCACGGTGGCATCCAGCCCGTCATACAGTGCCTCGCCGATCAGCGCATGGCCAATCGACACCTCCAGCACGTCCGGCACGTGGGCCAGGAAGTCGCGGAGGTTGTCCTGTGACAGGTCATGGCCGGCATTCACTCCCAGCCCCACTGCCTGCGCCCGCCGCGCCGCAGTGGCGAACAGTTCGAGCATTGCCGCAGCGTCGCCCGCCGCATGCGCCTCTGCGTAGGGGCCGGTGTACAGCTCGATGCGGTCGGCACCGACCTCGGCGGCCTCCTCCAGCAACGGGTTGCCCGCATCAACGAACAGGCTGACCCGGCAACCCATCGCCTTCAGTTCGGCAATCAGCGGGCGCAGCCGCTCGGCATCCCGCTCGAAGTCGAAACCATGATCGGAGGTGATCTGGCCGTCCCCGTCAGGCACCAGGGTGGCCTGCGCCGGGCGGGTCTGCGCGCACAGCGGCAGCAGGCCGGGGTAACCCTCGCGCGGCGGCGCGAACGGGTTGCCTTCGATGTTGAACTCGACGCCACGTGCGCGGGTCAGTGTGGACAGCGCAAGCACGTCCTCGGCGGTGATGTGGCGGCGGTCCGGCCGCGGATGCACGGTGATGCCATGCGCGCCGGCATCCAGGCAGGCCTGGGCCGCGCGCACCACGTCCGGTTCGGCACCGCCGCGCGAATTGCGCAGGACGGCGATCTTGTTGACGTTGACGCTGAGCTGGGTCATGGAACGGAACTACTTGGAATGAGGGGACGGATCGCTGCCGTTGGCGTCATCGTTGCGGCGCGCCTGGGCCTGCTCGCGCAGGCGGCGCAGTTCCTCGGCATCGATCAGGGTGGCCGGGTCGCGCTGCAGGTCGCCGAAACGGGCCACGTAACGACCGCGTACCCAGGCCAGCAGGAAGGCGAGCGCCGCCAGCAAGCACAGGGTCATCAACCCTGCGCTTGGGGTCTTCAGCGCGAAGGCAAAGCAGCCCAGCGCCAGCAGCAGGTACAACCAGTACATAGTCGGGCTCCCCGGATGATCGCCGCAGTGTAGCGCTGCGTCAGAGCAGCGGCGAGGCCAGCCGGGCGAAGGCCTCGGGCAGGCGGTGCAGCCACAGCGAGCGCCCGGCCTGGTCATGCACCCGCGTGGCGCGATCGAATTCACCCTGCAGCAGCTCGGCCAGGGCCGCCACGCGGTCCCGGTCGCTGATCATCATCGACAGCTCGAAGTTCAGGCGGAAGCTGCGGTGGTCGAAGTTGGCACTGCCGACAATGCAGACGTCGTCGTCGGCGATGAACGCCTTGGTGTGCAGCATCCGCGGGCCGTACTCGTAGATCTTCACGCCGGCATGCAACAGCTCGTCGAAGTACGAGCGCGCGGCCTGGGTGACGAACCACGAATCGCTCATTTTCGGTACCAGCAGGCGCACGTCCAGGCCGCCCAGCGCGGCCGAAGTCAGCGCCATCCGCGCCGCTTCACCCGGCACGAAATAGGGCGTCACCAGCCACACCCGCTCGTGCGCTTCCTGGATGGCGGCGACGTGCAGCCGGTGGATCGTCTCCCAGCCCGAATCCGGGCCGGACACCAGTACCTGCGCGTTGATCGCGCCATCCCCGCGCAGCGGCATATCGGCCGGCCACAAGCGGGCGATATCCATCCGCGAGGGTTCCTGGCCACTGGCGTAGAGCCAGTCCTCGGCGAACACCAGCTGCAGACTGCGCACCACATGACCGCGGATGCGCATGTGCAGGTCGCGATAGGCGTCGGGCCTGTGGCTTTCGTCTTCCTCGTCGGTGATGTTGATGCCGCCAGTGAAGGCCAGGCGGCCATCGACAATCACCAGCTTGCGGTGCGTGCGCAGGTTCAGCCACGGGCGCTTGAACGGTTTCAGCAGCTGCCGTGGGTGGAACCAGATCGCTTCACCGCCGGCCTCGAGCAGGGGCTGCAGGAAACGGCGGGGCAGGGCGGATGAGCCCACCGCATCCAGCAGCAGGCGCACCTGCACACCGGCACGTGCGCGCTCGACCAGGGCATCGCGCAGGGCGGTGCCTGCGTGATCCGGATTGAAGATGTAGTACTCCAGATGGATGTGATCGTGCGCCTGTGCAACGGCTTCCAGCAAGGCCGCGTAGGTCGCCGCACCGTCCACCAGCCAGGTCACTTCGGTGGCACTGCTTGGGGCCAGTCCGGTCGTGGCCTGGGCCACCTTGGCCAGTTCGGTGCAGTCCGAATCGGGCGGGCAGACATCGCTGTAGTGCTCCATGCCCGAGCGTGCACGGCCACGACGCAGCCGTTGCCGTTTCACCTTCTGCGGGCCCAGCAGGTAGTAGATGAAGAGCCCGAGATAGGGGAGCAGTGCCAACGAAAGGATCCAGCTCAGCGTGGCCACCGGCTCGCGCTTCTGCAGCATGATCCAGCCCGCCAGCGCGAACAGGTACAGCAGGTAAGCCACCGCCAGGATCGTGCCGAGGTGGGCGATACCGTCGAGCCAATGGCGCAGGGAATCGAAGAGGGCAAGCATGCGCCGATCATAGCGGGCGCGTGCTCCCTGATGGGGTCAGATCCCTTTTCCTGCCAAATAAGGTTCTGACCCCGACTGCATCCCACACAAAAAAAAACGCCCCTGTCTCCAGGGGCGTCTGCAGTCGCGTCATGACTGTTGTGTTGCGGTGTCGCGTTTACTGCTGCACAAAACCGATCTTCTTCATCTGAGCGTTCTTCGCGGCGGCCAGAACCTTGGCCATCACGTCGTACTCGGAATCCGGGCTGGCGTCGATGCGCAGTTCCGGCTGGTTGGTCGGGTCACGCTGGACCTCCTGCTCCATCCGCTGCTGCAGCTCGCTGGTATTGATCGGGCTGTTGTTCCACGAGACCTGGTTGCTGGCGTCGATCTTCAGTTCGATCGGCGGCGGCGGTTCGACCAGCTGCGGCGGTGGGTTGAGCACGCGCTGCGGCAGGTCCACGGCGATCGGGTACGTCATGATCGGCGCGGTCACGATGAAGATGATCAGCAGAACCAGCATCACGTCCACGAGGGGCGTGACGTTGATGTCTGCCATGGGGCCCTTGCCACCACCACTACTGAATGCCATGGCTTATTGCCCCTTTTCTTTGGTCGCAACGAAGCCGACGTCCAGCATGCCCTGTTCCTGCGCGACCTTGGTCAGGTCGTTGATGACGCGCATCTTGGTGGTGCGGTCACCACGCAGGTTCAGCGGCGGCTGCGGGGTCTGCTGTGCGGCGGTCGCCAAGCGGGACTCGAGAGTCTGCTTGTTGATTTCTTCGTCGTTCCAGTAGATCGAGCCGTCTTCCTTGACTGCCAGCGTGATCGGGTTGGGACGCTTTTCAGCATCTTCCGGCTTCTGGATCAGGTTGGCTTCCGGCAGATCCACCTTGACCTTGTGGGACATCAGGGGCGCCGTGATGATGAAGATGATCAGCAGCACCAGCATCACGTCCACGAGGGGCGTAACGTTGATGTCGGCCATGGGGCCGCCGCTGTTACCACTACTGAAAGCCATAACGGGCTCCGTCTAGATCTTGGTGACTACTTACTTCGTCGCTGGGTGACGCGCGCCGCAATTAGCGGACGCGCGAACCGGTGGCGAAGAAGTCGTGCAGGTCGTGCGCGAAGGTATCGAACTTGCTGATGGTCGCGCTGTTGATCTTGCTGAAGAAGTTGAAGGCGAACACGGCCGGGATTGCGACGAACAGACCGATCGCGGTCATGATCAGCGCTTCACCCACCGGGCCGGCAACGGCGTCGATCGAAGCGGAGCCGGTGGCACCGATCTTGATCAGCGCGCCGTAGATGCCCCACACGGTCCCCAGCAGACCGACGAACGGAGCGGTCGCGCCGACGGTGGCCAGCAGGGTCATGCCCGACTGCAGCTTGTTGCTTTCGCGGGTGACGGCCTGACGCAGAGCGCGGTCGACGAACTCCGAACGGCTCAGGTTCTCACCGACGCCGCCGGTAGCACCGCCTTCAGCGCGCTGGTGGTGGGCAGCTGCCTGGGCAGCGTCCAGGGCGATCTTCGAGAACGGCTCCGAAGCCGGCTGCTCTTCCATCGCACGGATGGCGTCCTGCGCGTTCGGGGTGTCCCAGAACAGGCTGACGACGCGATCAGCGGCGCTCTTCAGGCGGGTGGCACGGAAGATGTTGATGACGGTCCAGTACCAGGACATGGCCGACATGGCGATCAGGGTCAGCAGCACGACCCAGGAAACCGCGAAATCACCCGGCTTGGTGGTCATTTCGTGGATCAGGTGCTCGAAGCCCATCTGCGACAGGGCGTTGGACGGATTGCCCCCGGCAGCAGCGGCGATGAAAATTTCCTGCAGCATGACGCTTACCTTTGTTGTGTGTGGTGATAAAGGGTGTAGCTAAGCTAAACAATCGAACCGGGAGCGGGGGTGGCCAGGCGGCCACCCGGGCGCATCAGTTCAGCGCAAAGTTGACCGGGACGCGAACGCGACCTGCCGTCTTCTTACCGCCTGCTTCAGCGGCGTTGAAGCGCCACTTGCGAGCCGCTTCCATCGCAGCACGGTCCAGGTCGCGGTTACGGCTGGACTTTTCCACCGTGACATTGGTGACGTTGCCGCTGGCATCGACATCAATGATCAGGATCACTTCGCCCTGGATACCTGCGCGGAAGGCTGCCGGCGGGTAGCGCGGCGGATTCATGGCCTTCGACGAGATGTCCACGCTGGCCTCGATCGAGGTCGGCGGTGCCGGCGGCGCCGGAGGCGACGGCGGGGTGACGATATCGTTCGGGCGCGGCTCCGGCACGTCGACAACCGGCGCCTGCGGCGGCGGCGGTACGGGCGACGGCTTCGGCGGCGACAGATTCTTCACCGGCGGTGGCGGAGTATCCTGCGGCGGCGGCGGCGGCGGCGG
>NZ_LEKR01000071.1:0-11817 GCF_001580555.1 Stenotrophomonas sp. DDT-1 | reverse complement strand
GGCCCGCAGCGGCTGGCATTGGTCAAGCAGCTGCGCGCGCAGTACCGCATCGCGCTGGTCGATGAGTTCCAGGATACCGACGACCGTCAGTGGGGCATTTTCCACACCGTGTTCGGCGATTCACCGGAAGTGCGCGAGCTCGGCCTGGCACCGGCGCTGTTCCTGATCGGCGATCCCAAGCAGGCGATCTACGGTTTCCGTGGCGGTGATATCCACACTTACCTGAAGGCCAAGCGGGCGGCGCAACAGGCGCCGGTGCTTGACCAGAACTTCCGCTCGCGACCGGCCGTGCTGCGCGCGCTGCAGGCGCTGTACGACAACGGTGGCGAAGACGCCTTCCTCGAGCGTGACATCCAGTTCGAGCCGGTGCGGCCCGGTGGCGTGCGCAGCGATGCGGACTACCAGCGCGACGGCCATGCCGCCCCGGCACTCACCCTGCGCGTGCTGCGCAGTGGCGGTGACAAGGCGATGAGTGCCGATGCCTCGCGCGAAGCAGCGACCCAGGCCTGTGTGGCGGCGATCCACCAGATCCTGGTCGCGGCGCGCGCCGGCAATGCGGTGCTGCGTGGGCGCCCGGTACAGCCGGGTGACATCGCGGTGCTGGTGCGCTCGCATCGTGAGGCCACGCTGGTGCAGCGCGCGCTGGCCGCGGTCGGCATTCCTGCCGTGGCAGCGGGCAAGCAGAGTCTGTTCGCCACCAGCGAAGCGCGTGATCTGCGTGCACTGCTGCTGGCGCTGCTGCAGCCGGCTGACGAGGGCCGCCTGCGCGCGGCGCTGGCCACGGTGCTGCTCGGCCAGCGCGCCAGTGCGATCGCGGCGATGGAGCACGAGGGCGACCTGCAACGCGGGTTCCAGGCGCAGCTTCTGCATTGGCGCGAGCGCTGGCAGCGCGGCGGCCCGTTCGCGGTGATCGCCGACGTCTGCGCCGCGCAGGGCGAACGCCTGCTGGCGCTGATCGATGGCGAGCGCCGCCTGACCAACTACCTGCAGCTGGGCGAACTGCTGCAGGAGGCCTCGGCGCAGGCACTGGGCATGCACGGCCTGCTGGACTGGCTGCAGGGCCAGATGGCCAGCGCCGACCAGGATGACGAGCAGCAGCTGCTGCGCCTGGAATCGGATGCGCGCCGCGTGCAGATCATCACCCTGCACAAGAGCAAGGGCCTGGAGTACCCGCTGGTGTTCCTGCCCTTCGTGGGCATCGATGGCGGTGCGCCCAACACCGCCTCGCACTGCACGGTGCATGTGGGCGGCCAGCGCCAGCTGCACTGGAAGCTGGGCAAGGACGAGGCCTGGGAAGCGGCCACTGCGCAGCGCGAGCGCGAGCAGCGTGCCGAGGATGCGCGCCTGCTGTATGTCGGCCTGACCCGCGCCGAGCACGCGCTGTGGATCGCCGTGGGTGATCTGGCCGGGCTCGGCAGGACGCGGCTGGCACCGCTGCTGGGTGACCTGCAGGCGCTGCGCGCGCATGCCGATGTGTGCATCGATGACAGTGAGGTACCGGCTGCGCTGCCGCAGCTGGCGGCCGAAGTGGAAGGGGATCTTCCGGCGGTGCGTGCACTGACCCGGCGCGTTCCGCACGACTGGTGGGTGTACAGCTTCACCCAGCTGGCCCACGCCGATGCCGGCGCGGGCAGTGACATCGAAGCCGCTGCCACCGCGCTGCCGGCGCCGGCAGCCGACGAACCCACCGGCCCGGAGCTGCCGCTGGAACCGGCACTGCCGGAAGCCGCCGCGGTGGCCGAGGACAGCGCGCCGCTCGACTCGCGTTTCATGGGCAGCCGCTTCGGCAACGTGCTGCACGAGGCAATGGAAAACGTCGACTTCGCCGCATGGGCTGACTGGCAACCAGGCCGGGAAGCTCCCGAGGGCCAGGTCGAGGTGCTGCGCAAGGCGCTACACGATGAGGGCTATGCCGACGTCGATCTGGACGATGGCGTAGCGGTGCTGGTGCCGCTGGTGGGCCACACGCTGACCGTACCGCTGCCCGAAGGCGGTGCGCTGTACAGCCTCGGTGAAGGCGAGCGCCGCGCCGAAATCGACTTCCATTTCGCCATCGAGGCGACCACCGTGCCGGCGCTGCTGCAGGTGCTGCATGCGCACGGTGTTTCCAGTGGCCGCCGCGGCTTCGGCCAGCGCCGCCGCCTGGAGGGGCTGATGACCGGCATGATCGACCTGACCTACGTGCGTGATGGCCGGTGGTACGTGCTCGACTACAAGTCCAACCGCCTGCCCGGCTACAGCCCGGACCTGCTGGCCATTGCCATGCGCCACAGCGAATACGATCTGCAGGCGCTGATCTACACCGTGGCCCTGCATCGCTGGCTGCGCTTCCGCCTGGGCGCCGCCTACGACTACGAGCGCGACATGGGCGGCATCCGTTACCTGTTCTGCCGCGGCCTGGATGGCACGGGCAATGGCGTGCACGTGGATCGTTTCCCGTTCGCGCTGGTGGATGCACTCGACGCGCTGTTCGCCGGCGGCGAGCAGGCCCAGGCCCAGCTCGCCGCGCGTGCCCGAGGAGCCAGCGCATGAACCTGCTGAAGGAACTGCACCAGAAGGGCCTGCTGCGCACCCTCGACCATGCATTGGCGACCAGCCTGCAGCGGCTGCGCGACGACACTCCCGACAGCGTGGCGCTGGCGGCGGCGCTGGCTTCGCTGGCGGTGTCGCAGGGCCACGCCGCGTTCGATCCGGCACAACCGCAGCGGTTGCTGGAAGGCGTGCCCGAGTGGCCCGCCGCGCAGGCCTGGCTGGCACAGCTGCGCGCATCGCCCTGGGTGACGACGCCGGAGCAGGCTGACGCCATCGCCGGGGATGCCCCCTTGGTGCTGGAGAACGGGCTGCTGTACCTGCGCCGCTACCGCGAGTACGAGCGCCAGTTGGCCACCGGTCTGCAGCGCATCGGCCGGCATCCGCTGCCGGCGCCGGACATGGCAGCGTTGGCGCCGTTGTTCGCGCAGCTGTTCCCGCACGCATCGCGCGGTGAAGATCACCAGGCACGCGCAGCCGGCGTGACGCTGCGCCATCCACTGGCGCTGGTCACCGGCGGCCCCGGCACAGGCAAGACCACCACCATCGCACGCCTGTTGCTGCTGCTGGCCGCGCAGGCCCGGCACGCCGGCCAGCCGCTGCCCGAGGTGGCGCTGGCCGCGCCCACCGGTCGCGCCGCCGAGCGGATGGCCGAGAGCCTGCGCATGGCCGTGCAACGCTTGCAGGAACAGGGACTGGATCCGACGCTGTGCGCGGCACTGCCCAGCAGCGGCACCACCCTGCATCGACTGCTCGGCGTGATTCCCGACTCACCACGCTTCCGCCACCACGCCGACAATCCGCTGGCGGTGGACGTGGTGGTGGTCGACGAAGCGTCGATGATCGATCTGCCAATGATGGCCAAGCTGGTCGATGCGATTGCCAGCGGCACCCGCCTGATCCTGCTCGGCGACCCCGATCAGTTGCCGTCGGTCGAAGCCGGTGATGTGCTCAGCGCGATCCTGCGCGCCAGCGGTGATGGCATCGGCACCCGCGCCGACGATGCGCTGGCGCTGCATGGCCTGCTGGCACCGGCCACCTTGCAGCCGCAGGCCGCACCACGCGCCTTCGCCGGCCGTCGCGTACAGCTGCAACGCGGCTACCGGCAGAGTGATGCGCTGGACCTGGCACCGCTGGCGCATGCCGTGCGTGAAGGCGACAGCGGCACCGCGCTGCAGCTGCTGCGCAGTGGTGAACTGGCCGGCGTGCACTTCCACGAAGGCGAAGCCGATCCATTGCGCGGTCAGCGCGAGCATCTGCTGGGCCACTGGCGTGCACTGGCCGAGGCCGCGGATCCGGTACGTGCCCTGCAGCAGGCCGGTCGCCTGCGCGTGCTGACCGCGCTGCGCGAAGGCCCGCAAGGTGCGCGTGGGCTCAACAGCCGCATCGAACAGCTGCTGGCAGGCAACACCCCGGGCTACTTCCAGGGCCGCCTGCTGCTGGTCACCGAGAACAGCTACCGGCACCGCCTGTTCAACGGTGATATCGGCATCTGCCTGCGCGATGGCAGCGGCGCGATGGTGGCCTGGTTCCCCGGCGATACCGTCGACCAACCACGCGCCTTCCACCCCGCAGCACTGCCCGCGCACGAAAGCGCCTTTGCGATGACCGTGCACAAGGCACAGGGCTCGGAGTTCGACGAAGTGTGGTTGCAGCTGCCACGCCAGGACGGCCGCGTGCTGTCGCGCGAGCTGGTCTACACCGGCCTGACCCGCGCCCGCCAGGTACTGCATGTGGCCTGCAGCGCCGACGTGCTGCAGGCCGCACTGAAGCGGCACGCCAGCCGCTTGGGCGGCCTGGCCTGGCGGTTGGGTGCGGAAGACGTGGTTGAAGCACCAACGCGTGTCGAACAGCCCACGGTGCAGGGCACCTTGTTCTGAATCGGGGTCGGATCCCGTTCCCATCGGGAAAGGGCTCTGACCCCATCGCCCCGATGTCGCATTTGCCGTTTGATGACGCCGTTGGCGCTACCTATCCTGCGTTGCTATTCCACGACACAGGAACCGGCACATGGCCCTTATGGCTCTGGATGACCCACGATGGGCCGAACTGCAGCATGCCTATGGCGCTGCGGATGACATTCCGGAGCTGCTGGCCAATCTCAGTATCCCGAAAAACGAAAGATCCGAAGACGATCCGATCGAGGACACCTGGCACGAGTTGTGGAGCAGCCTGTGCCATCAAGGGGACGTCTACAGCGCTTCGTTTGCGGCGGTGCCGCATATTGTTGATGCGCTTCTGCAGCAGCCAGAGCTCCTGATGTTCGACTTCGTTGGGCTGCCGATCACAATCGAGATCGAGCGAAGGGAAGCTGATATCGAGCTCCCTGAATTTCTGGAGCCGCACTACTCAGAATCGCTTCAGTGCCTCGCGCGCTTTGCTGCCAGCGTAATCCTGGACACGCATGACAGAAGCATGAGTTCAGCGTTGCTGACAACGCTTGCGCTGGCCCACGGCAATACCGGCGTCGCACGCATGCTTGGGCAGATAACCGCTTACGAAGCGGATGAAGCGGTTGATCTGTTCCTCAATCGCTAGCCAGAAGCAGTCGAGCATGGCTCGACTCTACAAAAGCGTACTTCGATCATTCCGACGTTCATCCACGCATGGCGTGGATCTACCGTGTCGACCAAGGTCGACACCCACAAGAGCAGAACGCCGTGCCGACAGATCGCAGGAAACTGTCGAAGGCGGGGTGGGTCCGGTTGCGGGGGCGTGAGCCGCATGGGCCCGAGGCATGCCTCGGGCGGGTTGGGCAGGATGCCCAACCCCGGTCTTGCCGTGTGCGCAGGACAGCGCACACGAGCAAGCGGCGACCGAGCTTACAGGGGTGAGGGCGCTTTGCTTGCGAAGCACTGCTTCGCAAGCGCCCGAACGCACAGCCGCCAGCGGCTGGGCCGGGCCCCGGAGGGGGACTTGCAGCGTCCCCCGCAACCGGCCCCCCCCCGCCAACCTACGGAATGCAGGCTTTTGCCGTTGACGTTGACGTTGATTCGGCAGGTGCAGGGCGCAGCCCTGCCGCCCCCGTCATTCCGCGATCAACACCAACCCATCCGGGAACACGATCGCCGCTTCATCGGCACTCACATCGAAGAAACCCACGCCGTGCTTCTCGGCCAGATCCTGCACCCGTCCGTGCGCGCGCTCGGCCACCGAGTACGCGAAGGCGCCGTAGATCACCTGCCGGCCGATGCTGTACTCGGTCACCTCGGCACGATCGTCATCGTCGTTGCTCAGTGGTCCGTTCAACGGCGGGAATTCCTGCGCCATCTCCGCAAACCACGCTTGCAGTGCCGGGCTGCTGACGGTCGGGTCGTCGTACTCGTGGCGCTCGTTCCACTGCGTCTGCTTCTCGAACCAGGCGATGAAGGCCGCCGCCTCGCGTGGCGCGGCGCTGGCCTCGAACACCATCATGTCGTAACTCATTGGAGCTTCCTGTGCAGAGCAGGGGTCAGCGCCTTCGCCTGCGGCGAAGGATCCGACCCCGGCAACGGGGTCTGTGGACGCACAGGGTATCCCGCTAGAGCTGTTCGGCTGCTCATCGCCAAGCCCGGCGCCAGCGCCCTGGCCTCTGGGAACAGCGCGAAGCGCAGGCCGATCAGGCCCATCAGCGCCTCGTCGCGGGCCTTGCATGCCGCCACGCTGCCAACCCGGCCCAGCGAGGTATCCAGCCGCTCGCGCAGCGCCTGGTCTGCAGCAATCGGCTTGCGCGCCGCGATCTGCCGCCGGTAGTGCCCAGCGATCTCTTCCAGGATGTGCTCGACGGCTTCGCGGCTGCGCTCGGGCAGTTCCAGCCGTGCACGACGCAGCTGCAGGATGTTCAGGCCGATGCGCGCCTCGTTGAGCATGTCCACCGAGGCGATGTCGCTGCCCTCCGGCGTCGCTGCCAGGCGCGGTGCGAGCAGGCCCAGCAGGTCGAGCATGCGTGCGGCGAAGCGCTGCCGATCCTGCTGGCCACGTCCTTCGGCGGCTTCGGCCAGCGTGGTCCAGCCCTGCCGCACCAGCCGGCGCGCGGTCCACTCGGCACCTACCGAACGGAACAGGCGGGTCATCACCACTGCAAAGCCAATGCCGATGAACATCGCGATCGACGAGTTGAGGAAGGTCTGGATGTTGGCGCTGTAGGTGTTCTGCAGGCTCAGCAGCGCGGCCAGATTGACTGTCAGCGGCAGCGCGAACAGCGCACTCTTGGGATGATGCAGCAGCAGTCCCAGCGGCAGGAAGGCCACCGCCAGCACCAGCGCCAGCAGGCCGAAGTCGTGCACGGCTGGAAACACGCCGAACAGGTACACGCCCGCCACAACCGAGGCGACCATCGCCCACACCAGGAACTGCACCATGCTGGGAGCCGGATCGTCCTGTGCGGCGAAGAATGCGGCCGTCACCGCCGCCATCATCGCGCCGTTGCCGCCGCCTTCCCAGCCCAGCGCGATCCACAGCACGCAGTAGCTCATCAGCGCCACGCCGGCACTGAGCGCGGAGAACAGCGCCATGCCGTAGTCGACGTGCTTGTCGGTGGCCACCCGTTCGGTGCGGATGCGGTAGTGCGCGCGATCCAACGGCGCGGTGCCCTGATCGATCGCGTGCTGCAGGGTGCGGCAGTCCTGCCACAGGTCCACCAGTTCCTCCAGGCGCAGCAGCAGGCTGGCCAGCTGCAGGTGCTGCAGGTCGCGGTCCACCTGCGGCTTCAGCGCGCTGATGCGCGCGCGCAGGCGGGCGTACTCGCTGGCGTTGGTCGGGCCATCCAGCCAATCGCGGATGTCGTCGACCAGCGCCGGCAGCCCATCCGGCAGGGCCTGGCCATCGCTGCGCAGCGCACTCAGGCGATCGGCGATTGACGACAACACCGGCAACAGCAACAGCATGCGCTCGCGCAGGCGCTCCATCGACACTGCCGAACCGGCATGGCGTGGATCATCGCGGCGCAGGAATTCGATCAGCGCCTCGAACTGCACCAGGTCGGCAGCCAGCCGGTTGCGCGGCGCGTGTGCGCGGCCACGCTCAAGGATCTGCCGGCACCACTGCGCGGCGTCCTCCATCCAGTTGCCGATGCGGGCGCGCAGCATCGGGCGTACCGACGCCGGGAACAGCAGCGAGGCAAACAGCACGGCCACCACCGTGCCGAGGATGATCTCCTCGCTGCGCGCCACCACGGTGTCGAAGATGGTCTCCGGCGAGGTGACTGCCGGGAAGCCGATGAAGGCGGTGGTGTAGCCGGCCAACAGGAACGCGTAGCCGCGAGGGCCGCGGTTGAGCAGGGCCATGAACAGGCAACCGGCCAGCCAGATCGACATCGCCGCACTCAGCACCAACGGGGTTTCCACCAGCGCCGGCAGTACCAGCAGCGTGGCCAGCCCGGCCACCAGTGTGCCGACGATGCGGTACACGCCCTTGGCGCGGGTCGGGCCCAGCAGCGGCTGGCTGACGATGTACACCGTGCCCATCGCCCAGTAGGGGCGCGACAGGTTGCCGGCCATGGCGATGTACAGCGCGGCCACCGCGGCCAGGTAGGTCTTGATCGAGAACAGCCACGCCTGGCGGTCGGTCAGCGCGTTCATGGCTTACTTCGCCGAGGCCTGTGCGGTGGCCGGCGCCGCCGGGGCAACCGTTGCCTGCCAGCCGCCACCCAGCACCAGGAACAGATGGATCTGGTCGCGCGAGACCTGCGCTTCGGCGGCGGCCAGGGTGGCGTCGCTGGTGGCCAGGCTGCGGTCGGCATCCAGGCTGGACAGGTAGGGTGTGCGGCCGCCCTGGTACAGCCGGCGGTTCTGCTCGGCGGCCAGCGCGGCCTGCTCCTGCGCCACGCGCAGCGACTGCAGGCGGCGCAGGTCCTGCGCATAGCGGTCCAGCGCAGTCTGGGTCTCGCGCAGCGCCTGCAGCACGGTGTGGTCGAACTCGGCCAGCGCGGCGTCGGCGCCGGCTTCGGCAGCGTGGACGCGCGCGTGCGTGCCCGACGACGGCAGTGTCCACGAGATCAGCGGGCCGATCGACCACTGCTGGGTCATCGGCGTGCCGAAGTCTTCCAGCAGGCCGGCGGCACCGACCGAAGCGCCGAGGCGGATGTCCGGGTACAGCTCGGCGGTGGCCACGCCAATGCGCGCGGTGGCCGAGGCCAGCCTGCGTTCGGCCTGGCGCACGTCCGGGCGGCGCTGCAGCAGCGCACGGCCATCACCGACCGGCAGCGGCTGCGCCAGGCTGGGCGCGTGCGCGCAGTCGATCACGCCGGCCGGCAACTGGCCTGGGGTCTGGCCCAGCAGTGCGGCCAGCGAATAGGCCGCGGCCGAGCGCTGCGCGCGCAGCGGCGGCAGTGCCGCCTCCAGCAGTGCCACCTGCGCATTGGCGCGGGCCAGTTCCGGCGGCGTGCCGCGGCCGGCCGCGATCAGGCGCTCGGTGACACTGCGGCTGCGCTGCTGCAGCTGCAGCGAATGCTCGGCCACGTGCAGTTCGTGGTTGGCGTGGCAGATTTCCAGGTAACTGTCGGCCACCTGCGCGACCACGCTGACCTGGGCCAGATCGCGTGCCGCCGCCACCGACTGCTCGTCGGCACGCGCCGCTTCGGCGCCGCGCTTGAGCTTGCCGAACAGGTCGAACTGGTAGCTGACCGCGAACTTGCCATCGGCCAGGTTGATCACCGGCAGCTCGTGCTCCTGCAGGAACGATTCGGCCGACAGCTGCGCGCGGCTGACGCCGGCCTCGGCCTCGTACTCGAATCCGCCCGCGTCCAGCGCCTGTTCGTACACGGCGGCGGCGCGGCGCAGGTGCGCATCGGCGGCCTTCAGTTCCACGTTGTCACGCAGTGCCTGGGTGATCAGCCCGTCCAGCACCGGGTCGTTGTACAGCGACCACCAGCGGTCGGGCAGCGCCTGGTTGGCAGCCACCTGCGGGTTCTGCGTATCGATGAAGGCCGCATTGGCCTGCGGGCGCTTGAACGCCGAGCCTTCCGGCAGTGCATAGTCCGGGCCGACGGTTCTGCACGCGGCCAGGCTGGCCAGTGCGACGATCAGGCCGAGACGGGGCAGGGCGGCGTTCACAGGCCCGCCTGTGTCGGCGAAGCGCCGGCCTTGTCGTTGTGCGGATGGCGGCCGGTGTCCACGGTCACCGTGGCGGTGCGCCCGGCGATCAGTTCCACGCCCTTGGGCACTTCGTCGATGGCGATGCGCACCGGGATGCGCTGAGCCAGCCGCACCCAGTCGAAGGCCGGGGTCACGTTCGGCAGCAGGGTGCTGCCGTTGCTGCGGTAGCGGTCCTCGATACCGGCGGCAATGCTTTCCACGTGGCCGCGCAGCGGCGTCGATTCACCCATCAGCCGGATGTCCACCGTCTGCCCCGGCGCCACGCCGCGCAGCCGGGTCTCCTCAAAGTAGCCATCGATGCGGAACGAGCCGGTATCCAGCAGCGCCAGCACCGGCTTGCCGGCCACCACGTAGTCGCCCACGCGCATCGTGCGGTCACTGACCCGGCCATCGGCCGGGGCGCGCACCTCGGTACGGCCGAGGTTGAGCTCGGCCAGGTCGACCGCAGCCTGTGCGGTGGCCAGCGCCGCCTGTGCGGCCTGCAGCTTGGCGCGGCGTACTTCGGCGTCCTCGGCGGCGACCAGGTCCTGCAGGCTGCGGTCGCGGCCGATCTCGCGGCGCAGCTGTGCCACCGAGGCCTGGCGCTCGGCCAGGCTGGCCTTGGCCTGCTCCAGCGCGATGCGGTAGCGGGCGCGATCGACGACGAACAGCAGGTCGCCCTTCTTCACCGCCTGGTTGTCGGCCACGTTCACCGTTTCCACCAGCCCGGACACGTCCGGCGCCACCTGCACCACGTCGGCGCCGACGTGGGCATCGCGGGTCCAGGGTTCATCCATGTAGTAGACCCACAGCTGGCGCAGCACCAGCAGGGCGATGATCACGGCTGCGCTGGTGAGCAGCACCGGCAGGGTCTTCTTCACGATCTTGTTCACGATTGCATCCAACGCAGGAGGTGGAACAGCAGGCCCAGCACGATTCCGTACAGCGCCAGGTTGAACAGCGCCGGGTGCCATACATGGCGGTAGGCGCCGGCACGCTGCAGCAGCGCGTGCAGGCCGCTGTTGACCAGATAGGCCAACACCATCAACCCAAGCAGGGTCGGGACGAACACTCCGTGGAGACTGAATTCACCGGGCATCGGTAGGGGCGGGGACGAGGTGGGGGAGGGGAGGGACAACGAAACAACAGCAACGGGCAAAAGCCGCTGGCGTGTGCACGGCAGCGGCGGCGTTCGGGGGCAGCGCTCTTACGTGATGCGGTCGGCGGCCTCGGCCAGCAGGCGCCATGCCTTCAGCACGGCGTGCAGTTCATCCATGGAAAGCTCGCCGAACACGTCCTGGCGCAGGCCGATCAACTGATCTTCCAGTTCGCTGACCAGCGCACGGCCCTCGTCGGTCAGCCACAGCAGGTTGGCGCGGCGGTCGCTGGCGTCGCTCTCGCGGCGGACCAGGCCACTGGCGCACAGCTTGTCCAGCAGGCGTACCAGGGAAGGACCCTCCATACCCAGCTGCTGGGCCAGCGCCACCTGGCGGATGCCACCGCCGGAGCGGCCGATCATCAGCAACGGCATGGTGCAGGCGGTGGAGATGCCATAGCTGCCGAGCCGGCTGTCGGCCAGGCGCTGCCACTGCCGCCCTGCGTACAGCAGGCCGGAGCTGAGCTGCATCTGCAGCACGGTGCGCTCGTCGAGGGGGCGGTCCATAAGAGATAGATAGGATACTACTAATTTCATTCCTATCAATGGGTTTTTATGAATGGGTGGGTGTGTTGAGGAAAGCGTTGCGCCTGCCTGGTGTCGGGTGGGGCGGCGGGGGCCGGACGGGGCAGGACACGCCGCAAGTACGTCCCTGTAGGCTCGGCCGCGGCATCCATGCCGCGGACGGTCCTGCCCCGCCCGGCCCCCGCTGCCTTCCCATCACCCCGCGAGCGCGGTGGGTTGGCTCTTGGAAGCAAGAGCAGAAGCAGTGCGGACCAACGGTCCGCACCCACCAAAGCAGAAGACACCACAGCAGCGGCGCGCTGCTTCCGAAGCCATGAACCCCCGCCTTTGCCCCCGCTTTCGGGCGGTCCGGCCGCGCCCGCAGGAACGCGCCCGCAGGAAACTGTCAGGGATGGGGAAGGGCGGCAGGGCAGGACCGTGAGGCGCATGGATGCGCCGACCGAGCCCCCATGGATGGGTTTACGGCGTGTCCTGCCCTGCCGCCCTTCCCCATCCAGACCCGTAACAGGCAGGCGCCGCCAGACCCCCCGATGAACCGTCCCCACAGGACGACCC
>NZ_LEKR01000070.1:0-13172 GCF_001580555.1 Stenotrophomonas sp. DDT-1 | reverse complement strand
CTAGAACCCGGCGGCTGCCCATTCGGACCCGGCGAGGTCGGCACGGCGCTACCACCTATCTGCGAATATGCCATGAAGGTACCCAGAGTGCCCTGGAAGAACATTGCAGCCATTGGGGGCGCAGTCAGGATCAGCGTCGTCAGGATCAGGCCCATGCCGCCCTGCTGCAGCGCCATGCTACTCATGCCCTCGGTCAGGTTCGACCCCAGCAGTGCACCCAGCGCAGACGCACCCCAGAACGAAGCCGCCACGCGCGCCACCATTTCCATGGCAATGCCGGTCATCGCAGCCAACACCGCCATCGAGAACATGGTGCCGATGCCATAGAACAACCATCGTTGGAACAGGGACTTTGTCTGCTCAAACAGCAGGCAGAGGATGAACAGCGGACCAAAACCAATGAACAATGACATTGCGATCTGGTACAGCAATAGCATGGCGCCCGCCGTAACGGCCGGTCCGCCGGTGCCCAGCCCAATGAACCACATCGCACGGGTCTTTGCGCTATCCAGCGTTACGTCGCCGGCAACATCCAGCACACTCACCGACGTGAGCGCCAACTGCATATAACCCAGGTTCTTATCAATCAATTCCTCGGCGGTCGACTTCTTTCCGGTCACGATATAGGTGATCTGGTCCTGCACATCGCCAGTCAGGAAGTTCTGCAGCTTGGTCCCAAACATGGCCATCGACGTAGCGACCGTAACGATCAGTGCCGCCCGTGCCATGTTCGTCATCAACGCAGCCATCGAGTCACGGCTTCGCCCAGTCACGATGCGGAAGCCCTGGATGAGCACCCACAACGTCATCAGCACCAGGGCCATCGTGCCGACCCAGGTCATCATCCGGCTCAGGATACCGTTGCCGAAATTGGTGATCTCTTCGCGCAGATATTCCAGGATCAGCCGGAAGAAGAAGAAGTCGCCCACCGAGGCGAACAACGTGCCGTGCAGCAGATCATTGAACACCATACCGTGCATCATTCCCTGACTCATCACATCACCCGCCCCGCGTCGGGGCCCTGCTGGAGTGCGTTGCGCACGTGATTCACTTGGTGGAGAGCGCGGCCTTCAGCGCGCCGGCCTTGATGACACTTCCAATCGGGTTGCGCTCGCCACGCAACGCACGCTCGGCCAGATTCTTCTGCCGCCCCTGCAAGGCAGCGATCTGCTGGTCGTAGACCTTGATGGTGGTCTCCCACTTCTTGAAGGCCTTCTCAAGCTCGACCGAGGTTGCCGTATTGTTGGAGATATCCTCTTGCAGCGCGCCTTCATTCTTGAACGCGTTGCGGATCCGACGTAGCTGCTGAAGCATCTGCTCCATCGCCGGCATGGACATCTGCACGACCTCGACAGTCTCGTTGTACTTCTTGTTCTCAAGCACCTGAATGTAGGAGCAGATCGCACGCTGCTGCGCGCCGATGTCACCGCCCGGGCTCATGTTCAGCACTGCCATCAGACCATTCATGCTGATCATGGAATCGCCGCCGCACTTCTCGGCCACGTTCCAGTTCTCGGGAATCTTCGTCAGCGCGGGAGTCGGCGGCATCAGCGGCGAAGCAATGATCTGGGTCCAGTTCTGGAGCTTGGACATCCAGTTGTCGATGGTCTTGGAGTACTGCTGAGCCGTTTCACTCCAACGCTGCGCAGTCTGAAGATATTCCTGACCGGCCTTCATCTCCTGCATGAAATTCATGATCCAGTTGAACGGGTCATAGACCGTCATCGCCTGCGCGGGACTGGTGCCTGTACTGATGGTCATGCCCAGGGTCAACACTGCGGCCATCATCGGCGCGAAGCGCCTGCGTCGCACCGGAGTGCGGCGGAATTCGGTTGTCATGGCGGTTTCCTTGTTCGTCTGAGCGAGCGTCTTCATGCCGTCTCCTCCTGCTCGGCCCGCTTCCCGGACCCTTTTCGATGTTTGTAGAAGTCTTCCAGCCACTGTTCCGGCGTAAGCTCATCCACGGTAATCCGGTTACGGACCGCAGCGGTCTGCAACACGCGATGCATGATGTCGATGTTGTCGGTCGAGGCCGAGATCACCGACAGGATGTCGTCCATGCCACGCAGGTTGAGCTGGCAGACGCTGGACGCATGGCCCTGCTTGACCAGGAAGCAGCGCGAGCGCTCGTCGAGCGCGGTAACCACCTTGAACTCGGCCTCGGTCAGCTTCAGGCCATCCATGTAATCGCTCTTGCTGGCATTCGGGTTCGGCAGCAGGATCAGGGTGGCGGTCTGTTCGATCAGCGCGGCGGAGATATCGCTCTTCAGCGCGTCCTCCGGGCTCTGCGTCGCGAAGATGCCCAGACCGTTCTGCTTACGGATGGTCTTCTGCTTGTTCTTGGCGAATTCCTTCAGGCCGCCCTCGCCGTCCAGGATCTTCCAGAATTCGTCCATCACGTAGATCAGCGGACGACCATCGATCAGCGACTCCAGGCGGTGCAGCAGGTAATTGATGACCGGCACGCGTACTTCGGGGTTGTCGATGATGTCGGTGTAATCGAAGCCGATGATGTTGGCCCTGCTCAGGTCAACAGTGTCGACGGGATTGTCGAAGACCCAGCCCAGCGAATTGCCCGAGGTCCAGCGCCGCATGCGCGCGTAGAGGCCATCGTCACCCATGTTGGGCAGGCTCTTCTGGAAATTGGTCATGCTGCGCAGGTGCATCGGCGTATCGAGCATGCTCTCTACAGCGCGATAGATATCCTCTTCCTCGCGGGCGCTGTACTCACGCTTGCCGGCCAGCACCTTGATCAGGTCGGCAAGGAACTGCACATTGGCTTCATTGTTCTCGCACTGGAACGGGTTGAACCCAGTCGGCGCGCCGTTCTCCAGGGCCAGATAATTGCCACCGCAGGCGCGCACGAAGATCTCTGCACCGCGGTCCTTGTCGAAGAAGAAGATGGTCGGCGACGGCTCGTACTTCTGCACCTGGCTGAGCAGGAAGTTGATCAGCGCGGTCTTACCGGTACCGGACTTACCAATCACCATGGTGTTGGCGATCGCCTTCTCACCCAGCGAGTTCTCCGACGGATGGGTCGCGTGGAAATTGAAGTAGTACGGCTGGCCGTTGGTGGTCTGCAGCGTGGTGACGCAGTCGCCCCATGGGTTGTTGTGCTGCTTGCCGGTCGCGAAGTTGTGCAGCGGCGACAGGCCCAGGAAGTTCAGCGAGCTGACATTGGCCAGGCGGGTGCGATAGCGCCAGTTGGCCGGCAGCTGCGAATAGAAGGACGAGGTGACCGCCAGGTCTTCCTTGGTCGACACGAAACCCGCATTGGACAGCTCGGCGCGCGTCGTGGCCACGTTCTGCGACAGTTTGGCCTGGCTGTCGCCGTAGACCGTCATGATGAAGTGGTACTCGCCCAGCACGAAATTACCCGACGACAGCTGGTCCATCGCCTGGTCCAGCTCGACGATCTGGCTGACTGCCTTGTCACCGGAGGAGATCATCATGCCCTTGGTGCGGTCGAGCACCTTGAGCGCGTCCTGACGCCCCATCGGGCTGAACGAATGGGTGATGACGTACTCGTAGTCCAGGTACTTCAGGCCGTTGAGGATGCCCGGGTAAGTCCCGTCGGCATACTCCTTGATGTTCAGGATGGCGCCGAAGTGGTTGGCACCGTTGGGGGTATTGATGACGAAGTCACCGGTCTTGGCCGAGAACATATGGCGGCTGACCGGCAGGTAATCCTTGATTGGCGCCGACAGCACCGGCACCGGTTCGTCGATGCGATTGACAAGGTAGCCGAACAGCTCCAGCGTTTCCGAGAACACCACGCCGTTCTTGGCCTCGTACATGCCCAGGCGGTACGGCGCGTAGTCGCGGATCACGGCCTCTACATTGCCGGCCAGTTCCATCAGCTTCTCGATGGCCTGCTCCTGCTCGGCCTGCAGGCGCTCGACATTCGCCGACTTCTCCACGAAGCGCTTCCCGGCTACGACCGGGCGGTAGATCATGGTGAGGTACAGCTCGTTCTGCATGATGCGCTGGGCGGACAGCATGCCCATGTACTGGTCGGACACGTCCTGGTTGAAGCGCTGCTTGTAGTGGCTCTTGCCTTTCAACGTACGGCGACGGCGAATGTCGTGCACCCAGAAGGCGACATTGACGAAATCCGGCGCCCTCAGCGTCTGCAGCAGGCGGTTGAACGTATTGTGCCGGTGCTCCAGCTCCCATTCCTCGCGACCAACGAACGGCAGTCCTTCCAGATACCACGTCAACAGGTAGTCGCCGCCCGTGGTCTTGATCACGTTCGGGGCGACATGCGTCGACAGGGGAATGAACTCACTGATGGAGGTGTCAGGGCTGAACATACGACTGCTTCCAAAGAGGTACTGCCAAGAAGTTTCAACAGACCCGACAGGCGCTTGCGCCCGCCGGGCCGGATCCGGACCTCAATCCATTCGGGCCGGCTTGTCGCGGTAATGGTTGGGGTTGAACACCCACATGCCATCGTGTTCCTGCACGTTTCGGACTTTCAGCTTGAACATCAGGCGCAGGCCCAACAGGCGGAAGATCATTTCGTCACGCTTGGCCATCTGCCGCATGATGAAGACCGCCACCGGAATGGTGAGCAGGAACCAGAAGTTCGTGTACATGCTGAGCAGCAGCAACCCACCTGCCACCATGAAGAATGGCAGGTAGGGAACGCCCAGGAACATTGCCGGACGTGTGCAGCCGCGGAAGACGACGTTCTTATGCACTGTAATACTGGACAGCCTGCTGGATCAGCATGGAGGTCTTGCCTTCGCAGGTGCCATAGTCGTCACCCAGCAGCATACGTGCGATCTGGCCAGCGGCACCGATCAGCACGCCACCGATCAGAATCGGGGCCACATCACCAATGCGCTTGTGCGCGAAGGCGATCTGGTAGCCGGCGAAGATCACCGCAATGGTCACCACGGCGATCGAGGCCATGTTCAGCAGACCATTGATGCTGTCGAAGAAGCCACATACCTTCTTCTCGGTGCCACCATAATTGATGCCGCCCTGATTGGCGAAGACCTCCGGAGCGAACAGCGCACCAACAAAGAGGGTGGCCATCAGCAGAGTCTTCAGCGTGCGCTGGGCCTGGACGAGGTCGAGATTGGATCGCTTCATGGATTGATTTCCTTGTTGATGGACTAACACAACTGAATCGACCAGCCGGGGGACTGGCCGCACCACGACTTCGTCAGAACACGAAGGCCGCATCCCCTGCGGGAATCTGCTGCACCGGCGCAGCCTGCACCGGCGCGTTGAATGAATTGTCGCCACCGGCGACAGGCTGGTTGCGCTCGCTCCAGGGCCGCAGCATCACGGGCCCCTCATTGCTGGCACCGGCGGCGCCCGGCAACTGCTGCGGCATGGCCATGGCCTGGGCAGCACGCTGCTGAGGCAACTGCTGCGGCATACCACTGGACTGTTGCTGCGGATAGGCGGCCCCTTGGCTGGGTTGCGCCTGAGGCTGCATCATCCTGTCCACCGAACCCAGCACCACCTTGGACAGCGCCTGGTCGGCGAGATTCAGCAGACTACCCCGCGCCATCGCCCCGGTGGACGGGTACACGACATAGGCGCGTGCGGGATCTTCCGACGGCACGTACACCGGGCCGTTGGATTGAGCAACGATGCGCGCCTGCGCCGGAGAGGCCAGCTGCGGATGATGTTCGACCTTCACGCTGCGGCGCTCGCCGCGGCTCACCACGTCGATCGGCGCAACACCATTGCTGGCAACCTGCTGGCCGCGGCGGATCGAGTCGTAGATCTTCTGCACGTAGCCGTGACGGAAGCCGGTCTCGAAGTTGCCCGAGTAGTAACAGCTGAACGACTTGCCCCAGTCACCACCGGAGCGTTTGTAGCACTCGGCGAGAATGCGCGCACCGGCCTGCAGGTTCGGGCACTGCTGGAAGGCCTTCTCGTAGGAATCCAGCCCGTATTTGCCCAGGTTGTAGCGATTGACCTGGGCCAGCCCGATCGAGAAGTTGTAGCCCTTCTCTTCCAGCATGCGCACCGTCGCCAGCGCTTCATCCAACGCCTTGGGCTGGCGCACCAGTGCACCGCCGACCACGCCGATGGCGTAGGGATTGCGCGACGATTCGACGTTGATGACGTGCTGCATCACATCCATCGATACGGCCATCTCCGGGCACGCCATCATTTCCAGTCCTGGCAGCATCCCTCAGCCCTCCTGCCCCTGGGCACGCCCAGGATTGAAGTCGATGCCGGTGATATAGCGCGAACCGGCATGCGCCTTGATATGCACCACGATGTCGATGGTCATCATCAACAGCCGCTTGATCACGTTGAACTCCAGGCCCGAACCCTCGGCCGACGCCTTCACCATCAGTGCCAGCTGGTCCCAGGTCTGCTCCGGGCTGCCGGCATGGCAGCTGGTGATCGAGCCCGGGTGGCCGGACGCGCAGTTGCGGATGAAGTAGAACGCTTCGTCACCGCGCAGCTCGGCCAGGATGATGCGTTCGGGCTTCATGCGCAGGCAGGCTTCCATGCAGCTCTTGGCCGTCACATTGCTGGTGCTCTGCCCGCCCTTGGAATACAACAGGTGCACAACGTTGGGTTGGGTCAGGAACAGCTCGCGCGCGTCCTCGATGGTGACCAGGCGCTCGTTGTCCGGGATATGGTTGACCAGCGCCTTCATGAAGGTGGTCTTGCCGCTACCGGTCGCACCGGATACCACGATGTTCTTGCGGTACATCACCGCACGCCGGAAGAACTCGGCGTACTCTCGCGAATGACGCAGCTCCAGCAGCTCGCGATCCTGCTCGCTGATGCTGCCATCGGTTTCCAGGATCTGATTGAAGAAGCCGTCTTCGTGATACTGCGTGAGCGACTTGGTGTGCTTGGACGGCAGACGGATGGTGATCGACACCTTGCCAGCGTCACACGCGGGCGGAATGACGAACTGTGCACGCTGGCCGGTGGGGAACGTGAGCGACACGACCGGATCGGCATCGGTGATGCGCTGGCCGGTGTTGCTCTCGTTCACCACCGCCGTGCAGAACTGCCGGGCCCGCTCGAAGGTCAGGCTCGGCACGTCCACCCGCTGCCACCCCGCCCGGGTTTCCAGGTACAGCTCACCGGGACGGTTGATGCAGATTTCCGTCACTTCCGGAGAGGTCATGTACTCGGCGATGCCCAGCACTTCGTACTGATAGCGCAGGAAATCGCTGGAGACGAGGGCGAGGGGTGACACTTCGGCGTCCATGATCGTTCGTTGGGTTACCGGCGGGGATTCAGCACGTTGGTGAAGTCAACGTCCTTGGCGACGTAGACATTCACCACGGTGCCCTGATTGATGGTCACGGTCGGCGGGCGGCGCTCGCTGAGCGCCTCGTTGGCAAGTCGCTCCATGGTGCGAGCGGTTGCACTCTCGTAGGGAGAACGCACGGCAAAGCCGTTGCTGGCGACCGTTGTCGACTCTGGACCGTGCTCGGCTGCGGCGTACTTGAAGGCGTCTGCGATCAGGCTGATCATCAGCGCCGACGCGATACGGCTACCCCAGTGCGCACTGTACTGGCCAGGATGTCCTGCCCCGCCCAGGCCGTCCGTACCAGGGCTGGACATGGCCACGTCGATGCCATTCGGCGTGGTGATGCGATCCCAGATCACTTCCACACGCTTGCCGATCGGACCACCGCCGTAGGAGCCATAGATCTTGGAGCCCTTCGGCAGCAGCAGGTTGCGACCGTTGATGGAGTACACCGGCTCGGTCAGCAGGCACGAGGTGTAGCCGGCCACGTCGGTGATGATCCGCGTTTCCAGCACGCATCGCAGGTACGTGCCACGAACCAGCAGCGCGTCAGGGCTACGGATATAGGCGGCACTGGAGACATTTTCCACGTCGGGACCACGGCGGACCTTCTGCGGCTGGGGCTGAGGATTTGCTGCTGCCTGCATGGCAGCGATCATCGCCTGGTTGTAGTCAGAGTTCTGGCTGCCGGACGACGCGCCCGCGTCACCACCCCCTACCCCGGAACCGCTGCCCATGCGACGGTCCATCAACGTCGGCCCGCGATCTTCGTATGGCTTGCTCGCCGACGGAAAACCGGGCATGGGCACTTCCTGCTGGGGCGCAGGCGGCAGCATCGGAATCGGATCGGCAACAGCCACCGGCGGCGCCGGATCAGCTGCGGTACCCACGCTCGGCAGTTGTGGTGTCGTCGCACGCGCCTCTTCCCGCGGCTTGTTTTGCTCGGTCGCATCATCCTGCCCCTTGCGGAACAGCAGGAAGCCCATTGCCATCAGCAACAGCACGATGCCGCCGAGGAACAGCAGCGCCTTGCGGTTCAACCGCTGCTCTTCGGCCGAGCGCAGCTGCGGTGCGGCCGCATCCAGATCCGGCGCGGGCTCGGCCTGGGTCGTGCCGAAGTAGGGATTCGACGGCGCTTCCGCGGCACCCTGTGCGCCATACGGGCTCTGGCTCTCGTCGCGTCCGTTGTTCGGGTCGTTTCCGGGAGTGTTCTGCTGGCTCATTTCTTCACGTTCCTTCGCAGGCCGACGACGAAGTCGCCGTGGCGGATGACCAGGTACGGGTAGGTCCCGTGCACGATCAGCGTATTGCCTTCAACCGTCGTGTTGACCACAAAGTCCTCACCGTATTCCGTTTCGCGACCAAACACGGCCGGGAAGATGCCGGTCTTGTACTCCGGCGAGTTCGGCAGTTTCAGGTAGGTGAAACGGCTATCGTCATAGGCGTTGACCGGGATCAGCCACCCCATCTTCTTCGCCTTGCTGGTCGAATAGGAGTAGTTGAAGTTGTACTGGCGGTCCTTGGCCAGTTCCGAGCTCAACAGCGGTTTGGCCTCTTCCTCCACCGCTTCCTGGGCAACACCGAACACGGTGTCGTTGGGATAGACGAAGGCGATCTTGTACTGCACGCCTGCACGACGGGCCTGCTCCAGCTGGCGCCAGTCGGTGGCCACCACCTTCAGTTCGAAGATGTAGGAATGGGTCTCGGTGCGCACCATCATGTTGGTGTCGACGTCGACGTTTTTCGGCTTGAGGTAGAACACATTCTCGCGACGGGTCAGTTCCCAGCCGCTGCTGAAGCCGGTGCTGTAGTCGAGGATCTTCTCGTTCGGGCTCAACTCGATCTGGGTGGTCAGGCCCAGGCCGGTGCGAACCGGGTAGATACGGTCCTTCTCGTACTCGTAGTGGTCAACCGCCTGCGCCATCGCCGCTGCTGAGAACAGCAACGACAACATCGACAGCAGCGCCAGCGCGCTTCCCCTGATATTTCGACTACTCATCGGTTGCTTGCTCCATCAGCAGTTCCGGTGGAATTGTTCTGCGCCGGCCTCATGGCCGGCTGTCCGGGCATGGCCTGCCCCGGCATTGCTTGCCCCTGCACCGGCTGACCCGGCATCGGTTGGCCCGGTACAGGCTGTCCCGGCATTGCCTGGCCCGGTACTTGGCCGTTGGCTGGCACCGCGACCGGCTGGCCGGTGGCCGGGTCGATCATGGTGGCCGCGGCCGGATTGTTGGGGTCGTAGACACCCTGTGCCTGCTGCGCCGCCTGTGCGGCCTGCTGCGCCTGCGCCTGCATGGCGCCGTCATCCGGCACCGGCACGCCACGCGAATAGTCGTTGTCGACGCGGTACTCGGTGACCTGGAAGGCCAGCGGATTGAGGATGCGATCCTGTTCGGACAACGCCAGGTTCTGGTTGTACTCGAAGCGCATCGTCACCAGCTGGTTGTCAAGGTAGCTGGATGCTCCGGTCCGCTTGTCCAACAGGCTGCGCTGGATGCGCACCGACGCACCGCGGAAGCTGCCGTTCGGCTCAGCCCCCAACGGCGTGATGCTCAGGATCTTGACCCGAATGGCCTTTTCGCGGCCGTACATCACAAACGGGTTCTGAGGGTTACTTCCTGCGTATCGCATACGCATGCTCTGAGCAACCGGGCTGCTGGACATCACGAACATCAGTTCCCAGTCACGCAGGCCCATCACCGCCGAGTCATACGATTCGCGCGCGAGCACGTACTGGGCGACGTTGCTGCGATTGATCGCTTCGTTGGTGGTGATCGTCTCGCCCTGGAAGGTGCCACTCAGGCGCGCGACGGTCGCGGTACCCGTGTAGGCATCGGCCATCACCAGGAACGGCACCTTCTCCTTCAGCGGCAGCATGTAGTAGTAGCCGCCCGCCAGTGCGAGCGACATCAGCAACGAGCCTGTGGCGACCCACCATGCGCGCCGCTCGCTGCGGCGTGCCATGTCGGCCACGGTGATCTCGTAGCTGACCGCCTTGGCGACCGACTGCTCGACCTTGGGACTATTGCCGGGATCCTTCTTGCGGAACATGGATTCTTCCGTACTGCTGAAACATCAATGGGCGTGGCACCCCTGCGACAGGCGCGGGGAGCGGCACGTTCGATGATTTCGAGGTGGACTCAGGTGCCGCTGTTGGAATCAGCGCCCTGCGCCGACGCGGTCGGCGTCGAGCCAGCGCTCTGCACAACGATCTGGTTGCCAACAATGGAGACGGAGATGCCCTGCGCCGCATAGGCTGCGGTCAGATCGATCACGGCCTGCTGTGCGTTGGTGGTGTCGATGTTCGAGACCGCGCCATACAGGGTGAAATCCGAGCTGAGGCGGTAGTCCAGCGTGCGCCCGGAATCCTTGGCCCAACGCTCGAGCATGGCTTTGAGCGTGCCATCCATCGGCGAGGCCTGGTAGACGTAGCTGGAGTACAGCGGAATTTCGGTCGTCGTCGCAGCAAAGCGGTTGACCGGCTTCCAGCTGCCTCCGAAATCCGGAGCGGACTTGGTGGCGCAACCGGCCACCATCAGCGCCGCCACTGCGGCGATGGACATTTTCGCGATAAACGCCTGATTCATACGGGCTTCACTTTGACGTACGAAAAAGCAGTCCCGAGCATTGGTCCCCTGGTCGTCCGGCGCTGCATCGCGCACGCCGGAATCGGAGGGACACGCTGTGTGCAGCGCACCCACTCCGGCTCCCCTGCAGCCCAAAGGCTGCCAACCAGGTCGCGGGGCCGTCGGCGCAGCCGACAACGCATCCGCATACCTCACCAACGTCGAAACCATCCTTGTTTCCATGGCACAAACTCCTGGCCACCCTGCTGCTACATCTTCGACATCCAGCACACACTTCTGGACGACAGACACAGGGTCGCACAACCACGCGTCAATTCCATGTCAGACAAGTCTGAAAATCCATGAACAAATGCCAAATTCTTGATCGAAATCACGAATTCACATTCTTAACTTCGAATCAAATTCACAAATTAAGCGTCGTGAATTAGACGTTCAGCATCGGAACATCCACCTTCGGCAGCAGCCTCGAGGTGAAGTAGCGGTCCTTGTAGTAGCGGATCTTGTCGCACTTCACCGGATGCGGTATGCCCTCATACAGGAACACCTCCATGTCCGGCCCCATCGCCTTCAGCTCCTGCGGCAGCATCAGCGCGCGCCGTTCCTCGGTGAAGTTGTGGGTCTTCTCGCGGGCATGGGTGACGTTCTTCTTGCGCACCGTGGTGTAGCCCAGCATGTCCGAATAGTCATTGGCATCCTGCTGCTCACGCGGCGCGTACAGGATCTGCAGGGCATGGTTGGTGATGATGGTGCGTGACACTTCCCGGCCGTAGGTGGCGTCGAGCTGGGACATGCTCTGGATGATCGGCAGCAGCCGGATGTTGTAGCCGGCCATGTAGGACACCGCCGAGGCGATGATCTCGACCTTGCCGATCGAGGTGAATTCGTCCATCAGCAGCAGGCACTGGTACTTCAGGTCCGGGTTGGACTTGGGCAGTTCCTTGGTGTTGAGGTTGATCAGCTGGCTGAAGAACAGGTTGATGATCAGCCGGCTCTCGGCCAGCTTGTTCGGCTGGATGCCGATATAGATGGTCATCTTCTTCTTGCGGACATCGGTCAGCAGGAAGTCGTTGCAGCTGGTGGCCTTGTCCAGCACCGGATTGATCCAGGGATTGAGCGGTTCCTTGAAAGTGCCCAGGATCGAGGCGAAGGTCTCATCGGCCTGGGACAGCATGTTGGCGAACGCCGAACGTGCGTTGGCGCTGAGGAACGGCCGCTCCGACAGGGTCTTGAGGTACTTCTTCAGGTCGGTGCCGTCGCCGGAGGACAGACGGTACACCGCACCGAGCGTGGGCGTGCCGGCGCCGCCCGGGAAACCGCTGCTGCGCTCATCGTCCCAGTTCTCGAACAGGTACAGGGTGAAGGCCATGAACGCGTTGCGCGCCTGGCTGACCCAGAATTTCTGGTCCTCGGCCCCGTCCGGATACAGCATCGCGGCGATGCTCATCAGGTCCGAGACGCGGAAGGCCGGATCATCGGAGACGTAGCTGAGCGGGTTCCAGCGGTGCGTGCGCCGGTCCTCGGCGAAGGGATTGAACAGATAGATTTCCTGGCCCTGGCTGGCGCGCCAGCCACTGGTCAGGTCGAAGTTCTCCTGCTTGATGTCCAGCACCACCAGCGACTCGCCGTACTCCAGCAGGTTCGGGATGACCACGCCCACGCCCTTGCCCGAGCGGGTCGGCGCGGCCAGGATCACGAACTGCTGGCCATCCAGGCGCACCAGCTTGCCGCCATGGCTGCCGACCACGATGCTCTGCCCGGTCTTCTTGAACATGCCGTGCTTGGCCAGGTCAGCGCCGGTGGCGAAGCGCGCATCGCCGTGCAGCGAGCGCTTGTCCTTCTTCAGCAGCAGCACCAGGCCGGCCACCAGCAGCACCAGCAGGGGCAGGCCGAAGCCCACGTAGCCAGCCCATTTGATCTTGCCCACGAAGGGCGCGACCTGCGGTTGGCCGATGGCGTGGACGTACTGGTAGTAGGTGTTCCAGGTGAACAGCTGGGTGTCCAGCCCCAGGAACAGCAGGGTCAGATAGCCGGAAAACACGAAACCGAGCAGCAGGGTCGCCAGCGTGATGATGGCGATGAGCAGATACTTCTTACTGGGCAACACCCGAATCCTCCATGATGCGCACGCGGCGCGACGGCCTAGCGGTGGCGCCAGCGCGACGCCTTCTTCCGCAGGTGGTTCTCGTTTTCCAGCCCGGGCTCCTCGCCCTCTTCACGCACCAGTTGCAGCAAGCGTTGGCGCGCTTCGGCCAGTGATATCAGGTCGGTCAGACGATCCCCATCGTCGGCGACGACCGCATGGCCGACCACATCGCCGGGAGCGTACACCGGCTCGT